>JAUVBC010000285.1 GCA_030591405.1 Candidatus Zixiibacteriota bacterium | reverse complement strand
CAGGGTTGTATCGATTGGTACTTTCTCAAAAGAACTATGTGGCGGTACGCATATTGATAACATTTCACAGATCGGACCGTTTGTTTTGACAATGGAAACCGGAATCGCGACCGGGATCAGGAGAATTGAAGCAGTGACAGGTCGTGAGGCGATAGCAAAAATATTACAGCAAAAAAATGCCATCTCAGAAATCAGTGAAATTATCCATCGACCAGCCGAAGAGATATCCGCCGCTGTAAAAGAAATGGGTAAAAATATTATTGACCTTCAAAAGGAAAACAAAAAACTAAAGGCTGAAAAATTCTCAACCGGGACTACAACGGTCGGACATGAAATAGAAATGAATAAATTCAAATTTGTACCACATAATTTTGGTAAAGTTGAGTCCGAAGAGATGGCCGGGTGGGTCGATCGGGTCAAAACTATCAATCAACCATTAGTCACTGTTGCAACTGGAATTGTTGACGGCAAAGCAACCTTGATGGGCGGAGCCAATAAGGCATCAGGCGTCCATATTGGCAAAATCTCAAAAGAGGTCCTGGCCGAATTGGGTGGACGCGGCGGCGGAAAAGATAGTTTCGCTCAGGGGACTTTTCCATCTGACCTTGACCCAGAATTAATTTTTAGTACATTAAAGAAGAAGCTCGAAGAAACAATTAAATAGCAAAAACAGCTTGATATAAAAAAGGTTTAGGTTATGCAGGTATTTGATCAATTATTAAAAGCCAAAAAAGATAAAGGCGGAGGATTTTTTCTCCTGCTTGACCCAGACCGCGGGACTGAAAAAGATATATTACATCTGGCTGAGGCTGCGGAGGATTGTGGTGTTGACTCAATTCTGATCGGAACCAGCTTTATGCTCAACACAAATTTTCATCATGTTGTCAAAGCGGTTAAAGAGCATAGCAATCTGCCGGTCGTGATCTTTCCCGGCGGACATGGACAAATATCCCCTCATGCTGATGCTATCCTGTTTACATCCTTGATCTCAGGTCGTAATCCAAGTTATTTGATTGAAGAGCAGGTCAAGGGTGCACCATTGATCAAACGGTTTGGCCTTGAGCCGATTTCCGCCGGTTATATGCTGATTGAATCGGGTCGGACAACCTCGGTTTTATATATCTCCAACACCCAGCCGATTCCGCGCGATAAAAGCGACATTGCCGCAGCGCATGCATTGACGGCCCAATATTTCGGAATGAAAATGGTTTATTTGGAGGCCGGCTCCGGTGCCGATGGTTCGGTCCCGGACGAGATGATAAATATTGTCTCAGAGTACATCGATATCCCGGTCTGTATCGGCGGCGGGATCAATGAACCGATTGATGCCGAACGGAAAATTCTGGCTGGCGCCTCGTTTGTAGTAGTTGGCAATCGTCTTGAAGAATGCAATTCGCTCAGCCTAATGCGTGAATTTGCCGATGCCACCCACACTAAAAAAGTGGCAACAGCATGAACGGCGAACAAAGTCGCAAACTGATTGAAGCTGCCGCATTAGAATCTTCGCAGTTGAGAAGATTAACCGCTGAATCATTATCTGAATCTACGATTGAACTGGCAGCTACAATCTCGGCTGTTATCGGCAGCGGTGGGAAGCTGCTTATATGCGGCAATGGCGGCTCAGCCGGTGACAGTTCCCATATGGCGACCGAACTGATTGTACGCCTGACATCTGCACGAAATCGTCAGGCTCTTCCAGCTTTGGCTCTATCTGCCGACTCATCGATAATAACTGCCTGCGGCAATGATTATGGATTCGATCAGATTTTTGCACGACAGGTACAGGGTCTGGGAAAAGCGGGTGACGTTTTAATTCTGATTTCAACCTCTGGTAATTCAGTCAATTTAGTCAAAGCGGCTGAGTCGGCCCGTGAGATGAATCTATTAACGGTCGGATTACTTGGTGGCGATGGCGGAAAACTTTTGACATTATGTGACAAAAAACTGATTGTTCCGCACACATCGACACAACGGATCCAGGAAGAACATATTTTCCTGATACATCTTCTGGTCGAACTGATCGAAAGCGATTTGTGCGGGTAGGATATCGGTTTTTTAAGTGGCATTTTTGGCATTCAGGATATATTGAGCATTGAATAATTCTTGACACCAATTCAAAATTGCTTATATTTTATATAATCGTTTGAGGAAAAATAAATTACTTACCTATATTCAAGCGGGGAATGTTATGGATAAAATCAAATTACCTCTTTTTATTGTTCTGTGTTTGGCTCTAATTATAAACATATCAATGGCTGGCCCGCAAACAGAAGAAGCCGCCATTCAAGAATTAAAAGAAATTCAGGAAAAAATTAACAAATATGATCTCGATTGGGAAGCAGGATTAACATCACGACTTCTGGAATACACTCCGGAAGAACGCTCCTACGGATTCAACCCTCCTGTCAATTATGAAGAAATTGTCAAGGGGCGTGATGTTATTTACCCCAGCACCTGGTTTAGAGATATCCCTGAACAATTTGATTGGGTCGATTCAAATAAAATAACCCCGGTAAGAAATCAGGGTGGCTGCGGCTCCTGCTGGATTTTTGCTGCAACTGCCGCTCTCGAGGGAACGCATTGGATCTATCGTCACGAGCCGCTTGATATATCCGAGCAGGCAGTATTATCATGCTTATCTCCTAATTGGGGATGTGATGGTGGCTGGCTTGAGATAGTTTATGAATGGTACCGAGATGAATTTGCTTTTTTGGAGCCATGTATGCCTTATCAGGCAGATGATGCGATCCCTTGCGCAACCGAAGAATGCCCGGTTGTTTCAAAAATAGAAACATGGTTCTATATTAATAATAGTGTTGCAGATATTAAAGCAGCCGTAATGCAAGCTCCGGTAGCGGTCTGCTTTGACGTATACGGTGATTTTAACGGATATTTTGGCGGGTGCTATTCTCATTACGATGACGGCTCCGATCCGGAAGCTGGTCACGCCGTATTGATTACCGGTTGGGATGATAATATTTGCCCGGGAGGTGCGTGGCACGTAAAAAATAGTTGGGGGCAATTTTGGGGTGACGATGGTTATTTTTGGATGAAGTATGAAAGTAATTGTAATTTTGGCTGGGATGCAATGTTACTATCAGTTAGTTATGTGGAAATAACTGGTGAGGTAATTATCCCTGAAGCCAACCTATGTAATGAATATTATTATGAATTTACCGCTGAGAACGGAACCCCTCCCTATACCTGGTCTTATGCCGGGGGTTTTTACCCGGATGGATTAACACTTGATCCCAGTGGTGTTTTATCCGGACAACCGATAATGTCTCAATGGTACTCTTTTAATCTGAAAGCGGTGGACGCCTCAATACCTCCTGCTTTTGATTACCAATGGAAAGCATTATTTGTGACCGGCGATGGCTGTTATTCTTGTGGTGATTGTAATTCCGATGACGATATTAATATTCTTGATGTTGTCATGCTGATTAATTTCATCTATAAAGGAGGTACCGCTCCCAATCCATTATCGCTCGGAAGAATCAAT
>JAUVBC010000223.1 GCA_030591405.1 Candidatus Zixiibacteriota bacterium | reverse complement strand
CGACACATCATAACCTTGAGGTACAGTTGGAAGATTCCAACTAACCTGATTCAGAGTAGCATCATAACTGCCGCCAATAGCTGATCCTGCAACATAAGTTGTATGCTCCGGAATATTATCTATGACCCTGGCGTTCTCCGCTGCTTCTCCACCATAGTTTGAAATATCAAGATAATAAGTCAGCGTATCGCCACTGTAAGCAGAAGACTTATCGACTGACTTATCAATATACACTTTCGGTCCCGGATGTGGCAAAACTTCAGTTCTGGCTGTATCGGAAACCAGACTATCCGGAAAAATTATCGAACCGATATTTGTGATTATCGTTTGCGCCGGAGTGAATTTATCAATAGATACTTTAAAGGTTATATCACCGGTTGAACTATGAGCGGGAATTGCACTGGTCCACTCTATCCGATTTTCCGATGAATTATAAACTGCCCCACCGGTCACACTGCCGTCGATATAATTACTATTCTGAGGAATTTTATCAGTGATCGTAACAGAATTATCATCGACATCGCCTGTATTATCAGCCCTTAAGGTATAAGTCAGCGTATCACCGGCATAAGCTGTTGATTTGTCAACTTCCTTAATAATATTGAGTTCCGGTGCCAGAGGCGGTAATATTGTTGTTTTAACCGTATCGGAAATATTTCCGCTTTCCAGAATAATCGTACCGATATTAGTTATCTCTGTTTGTGCCGGTACATCGGAATCGATAATTGCGGCAAAATTTAAAACAGCCGATTCACCCGGCCACAGATATTCGATATACCAACTGAGTCGATTGAAATTGACATCATAATTACCATTGGTGGCGCTACCTACTAAATATGTCGTATATTCGGGGATATCATCAATTATATCAGTATAGTACGCTTTGGCATCGCCCTGATTGGATACGGTTAAAGTATAATGAAGCGTATCAGAGGCATAAGCGCTTGTTTTGTCAACCTGCTTAATAATTTGTAGTCTCGGTTTTAGTTCGACTTTAACTTTGGTAATAACCAGATTACTATAGAATATTGCAGGTAAGGAAATTTTGGCCGTATTACGAATCTCTGTTAAATTTGGTGTACCAAGATCAATCTGTGTTTCATAAGAAAACTCTATTGAGCTTCCAGCCTTAAGCAGATCAATTTCCCATTCAATTTGATTATAAGCCGATAAATAAACACCATTATTGTTAGCACTTCCCTGAATATACGTTGTAAAAACAGGGATACTGTCTTCTACTAAAACATTTTTATGATCATAATTATCCAGATTATTAACTTGAATAGTATACGTAATTATAGAGCCGGGAGATGCAATTAGCGAATCAACTGCTTTGGTTATTTGCATATCACAACGGACCGTACTATCTGGTTCATTGCTATCCAACCCAAAAGCCATCAGAGGAGAAAACAAACAGAGTCCGAGGATAATCAGGGTCACTATTTTACTTTTGCCGTTAAGCATAATGTTATTTTTCATATTCATAATTACCCCAATCCTTATAATTTTCCGGTTAGCCGAACAAAGATGCCCCGACCACGGTAATTATCCCCATTGGGGTTGTTTTTTGTGTCATTTTCAATTTGCTCGTACCCAACTGAAACACGGTACCAGCTTCTTCCTTCGTATCCCGCTTCGATCTGGAAAAATGTTTTTTCATCCTCCAGCGATTCAAGCAAGATTGTCTTCACCGAACCTCTCACAAAAAAGTTACGCATCAGTGATACCGACCCTCCGGCCAGGATTATATAAGATTCCGATTTAAACTCGTGACCCAGTGAGTTTTCTTTGGTCTGATCACGCCTGATTACTCCGCCATTAAGCTGATTGAAACGATCCTTGTTCCAGTTCAGTTTAATACCGATGTCCCATGTTCTGTTTCGAGGATAACTGTTTTCATCAGCTTTGATATTTCGGAATTCGGTTTCAGCGGTTACCGACAGGTGATGATTATAAAACCAAACCAATTGCCCCATCGCAAAATCATCGGTACTGCGTGTCTCAATACCCAAATCCCATTGCTGCTGATCGTACCGGCCAATCTTACCGACTGTTTTGAGAATTTCGAAAGGAAGATATTCAACTGCAAACGTTCCCGATTTTGAAACCTTATAGGGACTATCCTGCCACAAGGATAGAAAAGAAAGATTTTCACCCGGCCGCGCAAACCGTTTGTACTCTGCTGTAAGAAGCGTACTTAAATCTTTGCGAGGTTGAAGCCTGACTGTTACAAACGTACCATCCTCGCGCTCGTTAATAAGGCCAAAATTCGTATAATCCTGATGCCTGATTTTCTGAATCAATTCAACATAATAACCCTTTTCAGATTTGGTGGAAAGTGAAAGGGCCGCCTGATTGGTATTGTTATCCATCGTTCCAAGATTCAAATCATTGCTGAAACCGATCCGCTCAAAATGCAAACCATAAGAAAACTGTTTCAGGAATCCAAAAGAATCTCTGGTTCCATCCAAATCAACAGCAATACGCCGCTGATGATTATCTTCGGTGGTTATATCATCTTTATTTTGCACATCGCGTTGTTCCACCATCAGGCCAAGCCTGAGGCTCTTATTGAAATTATTGCGATAGCCGGCTATATATTTTTTCTCATCGCGACGCCCCGGATACGGATTGTACTCTCCCCCCGCTTCAAGCCCGAGGATATTTCCATAAGACAGATTAAATGTCTGTTTTTCATTGAGATTAAAAATACCGCCCAGATTAAGTCGTTGCTGATTTTTTGTTGGATTCAAATCGGAATTAGTGAACGACATAAATTGATCTTTTATTTTCTGGAAATCAGCAGTCACCGACAATTGATCGGTAATCTGCGATGCGATTCCGGCACGAAAAGCCTGATTACCGCCGCCGACATCCTCGCTTTCGGAACCGGCATATTCAACATATCCACTGCCTATCTTATCAAAATCAAAGGTAGCATCAACGGCTCCCAGATCATCCGGCTCATCGATCCCAATCCCGGTAGCGTTATCATCGCGGAAACGATGAAGTAATGAAACACCGCCCTCAAATTCGTCACCCGGTTGGAAACTAACACGACCACCAACCAGATTATCATTTTCATCCCGTTGATAATCGTAGGTGATAACAATAAACACCGGGTCGGAGGCTATTGTCTCGCTCGCCACCGGCATATTAAGGATTACCCGTCCGCGCAGATAATCAATAGTATAATCAACATCGGAGATTAATGTTCGCGATGAGATAACCGTCGTTTGGTCAAATCGATCACGAACCTCGATTTTGATTTCCTCACTGCCGCGGGTTATCGGGGGATTCTCTAAATCATACGGTCCGGTAGTTCCATTGGCACGAACACCAACCGAGGTACCTTTACGAAATGATTTGCCTTCCAATTTTCCGCCGACCGCTTCAAATCCGAGCGAGCCGTGATTGATATCGGCAAAAACGCCAAACAGCGAACGGCGATGCAAACTAAAAGTCGAGTTCTTGAAACTGGGCCGAAGTGATCCGCCCTCTATATATCCATATTTATCTGAATCGAGCCGCGCCAGAAGTTCCAGACGAGCCGGCTCCTGCGTTTGAGTTAGAAGCCTGGTATCAAGATTACCAATTTCCCACTGACGTTGGGGATCATACATCCCCTCGCCGGTGAAACGCCAGTCGTCCCAAAGTGGTTCTGATGATTTAACCGACATTTTGAGCCTGAAAACAGAGGGATCCACTTGGCGGTATTCATCCTCAACGCGCGAATCGACAATCGCCGCACCATTGATAAACAGCTTGCGGGAGAGGTTTCCATTGGCAAACAGCGACGTTCGGTAATTACCCGAGAAACCGTCTTTGAGCCATGGGTTATCCGACTCGAACCTGCTTACATTGCCATCCACAGAAAGTGAATGAAAAGTTAGCTCGCTAAAACCGATAAGAAACAGGTCATCGGCTCCAAGAGCTGGCTCATATTTTTTAATGACCCCGGATAATGAGGTTTGAAATGGAAATATTATCAAAAATATTCCCAGTAAACTTAAGGCTAAGTGTCTGGTAAATTTGAACATAGTCTCTAACTTCCTATTCAGTTGCGCCGCCTTTTTTTCAAAAAGCAGTCAATTATATTTTTAGCTCCAAGCCTCTTTGCGCAACAATTATGCCGATATTAAAATATCTCAAAGATTTTCACTCCCAGAATTTCTTGATGTTCTCTTTTTAAAATACTTTTTATAATTTATTCAAAAAATTAAACGAAACCAAATAAAACACAAACGGTTAGATGACATTGTGCAAATTTATGCAAAAATTAAATCCCGACAAAAACAGTCTTGTTTTATTTCAAATGATACAAAAAAAGAGGCGGGGTAAAACGCAATTTGTTGCATTTATCCCGCCTTCAGATGCATATTAACAAGGCTCAGGACGAGCCGTATTTATAAAAAACTATCTCTT
>JAUVBC010000252.1 GCA_030591405.1 Candidatus Zixiibacteriota bacterium | reverse complement strand
CCCGCGATATCTCTGTCCATATCGAAACCGAGGCGAAACTCCAAAAAGCGAAGGAAGAGGCTGAAGAAACCGCCCGCTTAAAGAGCGAATTCATCGCCAATATGAGTCATGAAATCAGAACGCCGATGAACGGCATAATCGGTATGACAAGTTTATTACTTGATTCTGATTTATCCAATGAGCATTCGGAAATGGTCAGTATAGTCAAAAAATCAGGGGATTCTCTTCTCGATATCATAAATGATATCCTTGATTTTTCAAAAATTGAGGCTGGCAAACTGACAATTGAGCCGATATCATTTGATTTGCAGATCATGATTGAAGAGACCGCCGATCTTATCGCTTCCAAGGCCTCCGAAAAAGGATTGGAGTTGATGATACGTGTTGAGTCAGGTACTTCCCAGCGAGTTATTGGTGATCCGGGTAGAATTCGTCAAATAATAACAAACTTTGCCGGTAATTCTGTAAAATTCACGCATGAAGGGTACATCTTGATTGGTGTTGAAAAACTCGATGTCACCAACGATTCGATTAGGTTAAGATTTTCCGTCACTGATACCGGAATTGGAATAGCCGAGGAAAAATTGGAACATATCTTTGACAAATTTACTCAGGCCGACAGCTCGACTACCCGAAAATATGGCGGAACCGGCCTGGGATTGGCAATTTCGAAACAGTTGGTAGAATTAATGGGCGGCAAAATTGATGTCAGTAGCAAATTGGATGAAGGATCGACCTTTGCTTTTGAAATTGTATTACCTTTGGATACAGAAACGGTTCCATCGCAATTGCCAATGGAAGATCTAAATGACGCTCGTATTTTGCTTATTGATAATAATCAAATTAGCAGAAATGTTTTGGCGGAATATTTCGAAAACTGGGGTTGCGAATATGAATTGTCTTCTGCCGCCGATGAGGCCCTTATGATTCTTAGAGAGGCAGGTAAGTCTGGAAACGGACACCAGATAGCCATTATCGATTACAATACTTCCGAAATGAGTGGTGAGCAATTGGGACGGTGTATAAAAGCAGATGCTGATATTGGAAATATCCATCTGGTTCTGATGACTTCATATGGTCAACCGGGTGATGGAAAATTAATGGAGAAGGCTGGATTTACCGGTTACCTGACCAAACCTATTAAGCCGACTCAACTAAAATCAGCCTTATCTTTTATTTGGACGGCTCAAAAAGAGGGCATAGAACCTGGTTTTGTCACCACGCACAGCCTGGCCGAAGCAAAGGCGAGAGAAAAGTTATCAGATAATACGATCGATAGTAACATTCACGCCTATATCTTATTGGCAGAAGATGATCGGATAAATCAAAAAGTAGCCAGTCGAATGTTGGCGCAGTTTGGGTGCCGGGTTGATGTTGCCGCCGATGGCACCGAGGCGGTCGAGAAAAATGGAAAGGCAATTTACGACATTATTTTTATGGATAGTCAGATGCCGGTGATGGATGGTTTTGAGGCGACCAAAAATATTCGTATACAAGAGGGCGATTTCAAACGAACGCCGATTGTAGCTCTGACTGCAAATGCTATGAAGGGTGATCGGGAAAAATGTATTGAAGCCGGAATGGATGATTATATTGCCAAACCGGTCAGCAAAAATGATTTTGAAAAAATGCTGATAAAGTATTGTCAACATACAATGGCAAATATAAGCAAGAATTCAGCTAATAATGCATCAGAAGAATCAGAGAGTAAAGCTTATCTTACAAATAAACAGAATTATTCTATTTCAAAAGCGTTGAAACGTTTTGATGACGACAGGAAGCTTCTTTCCGAATTGGTAAAAATATTTTTGACCGAATATCCCGCACTGGTGAAAAATATTATGGATGATATTGCTGATTTGAATGGCAGGAATCTACATCAATCAGCACATAAATTAAAAGGGTCACTGGCAAATTTTGAAGCCGATAAAGCTGTTGAGGCTGCAAAAATTTTGGAGATGCACGGACGGGATCGGAATTTTGAAAATATTGATAAAGACGCGACAATATTTCAGGAAGAGCTTAATAGTGTAATAAAAGAATTTAGAGCATTTATCGAGGCAGTAGAAGTATGAAGATATTAATTGTTGAAGATGAGGAACCTTGCAAGATATCTTAAGAAAATATAAAACACTTTGATATTGATAAAAATAGGTCAATCAAATGCAAACAAACGTGAAAGATAAAAATTAATTTTTAGAAATAGATGGGGCGACTCAATTATGAAAATTTTAGTTGTAGAAGATGACAAGGTCTCGGAGAAGCTGGCTGACAGCATTCTCACCAAGAACGGCTTTGAAACCCTTTTGGCCGATTCGGTAAAGGCAGCAGTTAATCATATTCATTCGGGCGAGAAGATTTCTTTGATTATTCTTGATCTTAATTTACCCGACAAAGACGGTTTTTCGTTGCTGACTTACCTAAAGTCACAAAAGCTGATTAGAAAAATGCCGGTAATAATTTGTTCATCGGCAGAAGATAAAAATTCTGTTATGGAGAGTATCAGTTTGGGAGCGGTAGGATATCTTAAAAAACCAATTAAGCCTGAAATACTTCTTCCAAAGATTGCTGAAATTATCAGCAAGAGACATCAGACAGTTCTCATTGTCGATGATGAAAAAATGGTTAGGGAATTGCTCCGCGTTACATTGGAACGCGAAGGTTATAATACTGTCGCTGCGGAATCAGGGGAAGATGCATTACAGATACTTGACAATCATCATATCGATGCAGTCATTTCCGATATTCAAATGAATGAAATGAGCGGATTGGATTTACTTAAGGCAATAAGATTAAAACAAAATGAGCTTCCGGTAATGATGATAACCGGTCATAGCAAAAAATACAGCAAGGTCGACATGGATATGGCTGGCGCCGATGGCTATATTATTAAGCCGTTTAAAAACTTTGAGATAATTAATGCGGTAAGAAATGTTATAAAGGGCCGTGCCGTATCTTGATGGCATGATTTTGGGGGTTATATGAGAATATTAATTGCTGAGGATGACATTGTTTCCCGAAAAGTATTAACCTCATTCCTTGAAAAATGGGGTCATAAGGTAATCGCTGTTGAAAATGGCAATGATGCCATTGAAATTCTAAAAGGGGATAACGCTCCCAGCTTTGCCATTCTTGATTGGATGATGCCGGAAAAAGACGGGACAGAGGTTTGTCAGTGGCTTCGGAAGCAAGATAATGGAGCTTTTGTTTATGTTATATTGTTAACGGCCAAAACCGAAAAAGATGATATTGTCGCCGGTCTTTCATCCGGTGCCGATGATTATATCACCAAACCATTCAATCAAGCGGAATTGAAGCAGCGGGTTAAAGCTGGCGAACGGATAATAACGCTGGAAACAGCACTTCAGTCGAAAATTAGCGATCTTAAAGATGCCCTCCAAAATATAAAACAGTTGCAGGGTATTCTTCCTATCTGCGCCTGGTGCAAAAAAATAAGAGGTGATGATGAATACTGGCATAGTGTTGAAGATTATATCTCCTCCCACTCCAATACCGATTTTACTCATGGCATCTGCCCCGAATGCCTCGAAAAGGAAAAAGAGGCGATTGACAATATATTAAGATAAACAATCCTGCCTGATTTATTTTCTCCCGAAATAATTAATGGCTTATTCTGATCGATTCTTGAATTATTTAAAGTAGAATATTGCCCTCTTATAATTATCCATATATATTGTGCTATGGCAAAAAAAATTAAAATAGCAATTCTCGGTTTTGGAACTCAGGGACAAGCCTGGGCAAAAAACCTTCAGGATTCCAAATGCGATATTATCCTGGGGCTAACTTCTGGTTCCAAATCAAGAAAGACGGCCAAAACAGATAAAATAAAATCAATAACAACAACCTCCCGCGCCGTCAAAGAAGCCGATGTTGTTATCTTTGCTTTTCCCGATCATCTGCATGGCAGCATCT
>JAUVBC010000240.1 GCA_030591405.1 Candidatus Zixiibacteriota bacterium | reverse complement strand
CAATTTCCTGAGCCAAGAGTCCCGATGACATTAATGTCAAAAGGATGCAACAAATGATTAGTTTTTTGGACAACATTTTAACCTCCATCAAATGATTTTAATCTCCCATTTTCCGATTTAATTTTTATACACATAAATATGAAATTGTATCATATAAAAATAAAAAAAGGCGCGGCCTTTACTAGCCACGCCTTATAGCGAGGTAGGGACTACTTTTGTCGAAACCCATTCGGGATTTCGACCTACAAATTTAATCTACCAGTACTTTCTCCAGTCGTTCGCAAATATAATCGACCTCAGCGTCATTGATAATCAATGGCGGCGAGATTCTGATAGTATGACCATGACTGTCGTTGGCCAGCATATCGAGTTCAAGCAGTTTGTGACCAAATGACATCGCATCGCCATTTTTCACTTCGATACCGATAAACAGTCCCATTCCGCGCACTTCTTTGACATGCGGGGAACGTGATGCTATATCAATGATCTTTTCTTTCAGCATTTTGCCGGTGGCATAACTTTTTTCAGCTAGTTTTTCGTTCTGCATCACATCGATTGCGGCCAATCCTGCCGCGCAGGCAAGAGGATATCCGCCAAAGGTGGAACCATCGGAACCCGGTTTAAATGCAAGATCCATAAGTGAGCTGTTGGTTACCATTACAGAAAGCGGAACCAAGCCGCCCGAGATAGCTTTACCAAGAATCAAGACATCAGGGGTCACATTTTCATGCTCAAAACAGAATGTCTTACCGGTCCGACCCATACCGACCTGGATCTCATCAAACATCAGCAGAATATTATGTTTGTCAGCAAGTTCACGGAGACCTTTCAGGAATCCTTCCGGCGGAATATTCATGCCGCCTTCACCCTGCATCGGTTCAACCAAAATACCACAAGTGTTTTCATTGATAAGCTTTTCGGTAGCGTCAAGGTCACCAAATGGTGCCGCATTAAATCCTGGTGTCAGCGGACCAAACCCTTCTTTATATTTTTGCGTTGTCGAAAACGATACCGCCGTGATCATCCGGCCGTGGAAATTATTATCATACACAATAATCTCCTGCTTGCCATCGGCAATACCTTTCTCTTTCCATCCATAGTACCGTGCCATCTTAACAGCGGTTTCGACTGATTCAACTCCACCGTTTTTCGGCAAAGTTTTATTGCCATTGTTGCCAAACCGCGGACCAAGTTGCGGGGGAAGCGTGGATACTTTTTCCAGCATCAGCGAGAGTTGGTCGGTGTAAACAACATTGGAAACAACAGATGCGTACCCGTTTTCAAGAGCATTAACCAAGGCCTTGACGATCTTCGGATGATGATGTCCCGGGTTAGCGGCGCTGTATGCGGCCAGGCAGTCAAGAATTTTACGGCCATCTTCAGTATAGAGCCAGGCACCTTCTGTTTTTCTTATAATGGTTTGTAAGCGGCCATAATGATTGGCCCCATAAATTTCATCAAGCTCTAAGAGCTTTTTATCATCGAAATTGGAAAATCCAACTCCACCTTTTGTTTTTTCTTTTGATGATACTGTCATAGTACCACTCCTTTCTATATTTCAGTTCAAGCCCTTCAACATAATATAATAGGCTGTTTTGGCAACCCCCAAAATGAAAATATTTTTGGATTATTTTGAACTATTCAGGTTCTTCTGGCTCTTCGCGCTCTATCGACTTTTTGGTGCTGAATTTATATGTCCATAGAGTAAGAGGCGAAATTATCACCTCGGCACAGGTGATCCATATACGATGAATCAGAGAGATAGAAACTGCCACTCCAACTCTAAGAAATGGCGTCAAAAGAGAGGTCATGACACCTGCTCCAAAACTGTGTCCGCAATTAGCCAAATATACCATTCGGAACTTGTAAGACAGCTTTAATTTGAAACCAAGTCCATAAATTATTGTTCACCATACAATTGCGGCGGCCACAAAGGCCAAAAATAACAAAATGGCGGAAACTACAGCTTTCAGCCAATCGATATCCTATTGCCACTGAATCAGTTCCGCCCGGTTGATATTAATTATTCGCGCCATAAGCGCCATGATAGCTATTGCCCGAAGCCAGCCGATTATTGTCTTTACTTTTGTGTCAAATTTCATATCTTATAACAACTAATTATTAAATTTTATTATGTCAGGCAACAAACATTTACACGCCAATTGGCCGATAGCTTAATTTAGAGTTATTTAGTTATACCAAAGAAGATATTAAAAAAGCATTAGATATGGAACTTTTTTGATTTTATTATGTTAAATTATTAAAGATTCGAGAAAACGGACAAAATTAGTATTATATAAGACTCAACAATATTACTACTCAATGGAGGCATCGTGAAAAAGAATTTAGTTTTAACAGTCGTGGTTGTTTTTGCTTTTATGGCAATGGCCAATTTTGCTCTGGCCGGCCCAAGTTGCGGCGGAGACAAAGCCAAGACATCATCAGTTGGCTGCGCCAAAACATGCGCTGTGCCGTGCGGAACTAAGGCCGACGCCAAAGACAAAACCGACGGCAGTCTAATCAAGGCTACGGCCGATTGTGATTATAAGGGTAAATGTGAAACTGCCTCTCTCAACATTTCCAGTATGACCTGTGGCGGATGCGAATCATCGATCACCACTGCTTTGATGAAGCAGGAAGGTGTGATCAAGGTTGTTTCAATCGATCATAAGAGTGGTCAAGCGACAGTCTGTTTTGACTCGACCAAAGTTGAATCGGCTAATCTGGCCAAATTGGTCACCAGTAAGGGATACAAAGCCGAAGTTATGGCGGCGCTAGCAACCGATGAAGCAACTATTGCTCATACTAAGGCCTGTGGTATGAAAACTGCCAAAGTGGAAGAAACGACAAAAAGCGATTATTAAAAATTAGTCATTTGTAACCAAAAAGAAGAGGGCGGATGTTATGTCCGCCTTTTTCTTTGTGATTTTATCACTTTTCTGAATCTCTTGAAAAAAGCTTAGTCTTGCAAAACTGATTTGCGTACAATATAATAGAGCTTATGAAAACTATACTTGTTCTGATATTAACAGTTCTGATGGCAACTTCGGCCTTTTCGGCTAAGTATGCAGGAGAGTCGTTTTCGCTTGGTGTCGGGGGGCGAGCGCTGGCGATGGGTGGTGCGACTATTGCCGGACCGTTTGATGCTACCGCCGGATACTGGAATCCGGCCGGGTTGAATTATTTGAGTGGACAAAATATCACGGCGATGCATGCTGAGACATTTGGGTCGCTTCTTAATCATGATTTTATCGGATATACCAGTAATCGGAACAAAGAAAACTCTGCTATTAAGGCGTACGGCTTTTATTTTTATTATCTCGGCGGCGGCGGGATCAATATCACTGGCTGGGATGCCGCTCGTAATCGTCCGGTTATAATCCGTGAGGTGACTCATGGTGATTATCTTTTTGCCAGTTCGGTTTCCGGAAAAATTAAAGACAAATTTGATTTTGGTGTTACGGCACGAATTATTTATCGCGATCTTGGGATCAGTAAAGGGTATGGTTTCACGGTCGATGCCGGGGCACTGTATCAGGTTCATCCAAAAATCCGGCTCGGGTTGATGATCACCGATTTGACTTCGGGGTACATTCGGTTCAGTCAAAAATATTCGGAATCGATTCTGCCGACAATTAAACCGGGTGTACTATACAAACATAATATCAAAGATTTCACACTTCGGCTGGCACTATCAGGTGATATCAAATTCGAGGGGATTAAATACGCTTCGCAGTTTTGGGCCGGTGAGATATCGCTTGATACACATTTCGGTGGAGAGTTGTCGTACAAAGAGATATTGTTTGGTCGTCTTGGTTCTGATATCGGAAATTTCACCGCCGGGGTCGGTTTGAATATCAATCGTATCAAAATCGATCTGGCATATTTGCATAACAGCGATCTCGACGCCACTTTCCGCATCAGTGCCGGGTACCGGTTTAAGTAGTTTCCAATAATTCCTCGTAATCTAAACTCTTACAATCAAATACAGCGAAATGGGTTCGTTTTGTCATTTTACACTTTTTCGAACTTCGCTTCGATGTTAAATTTGTAATTTCTCATCAGGATATTTGTCCAAAAGGTATTATTTCTAATTTACCAGTCATGAATATGCCTGAT
>JAUVBC010000170.1 GCA_030591405.1 Candidatus Zixiibacteriota bacterium | reverse complement strand
GTTCGGGCGGCGCGGTGCCCGAGTGGCAAATAGCCCCCGTTTCCGGTTATCAAGGTATGGGACAACCTTCAACTCATACCCTTTTGATAGATGCAGATGAAACAGCAAATAGATATGCGAAAAGCTATCGAGATCATCCAGAGCCGGTATATATTTTTCATATATCTCGATTGTTCCCTCGGCTCCGCCCGATTTGCGCGGCTGAATCGGCGTGCCTTTCGGTTCTTTAAACGGTGTATGAACTATTCCAATCGGCTCAAATATTATCTTATTCATAATATGTTACACTATAAATTTTTCGCAATAAAAGCAATATGAATTATCTGCGATTCCAACAAAATTTATATGCATTTGACTCGCTGTCGATGCGGAGGCATGGTAAAAAAATAACCCGCCGGAAAACGGGTTATTTGATTATATCAAAATGATAAAATATTCAAAAAAGCGAATTTATTCTTCTTTCGATTTTTTGATCTCTTCGGTCACTTTTTCTGTGATATCGCGCGGGAGTTCCTCATAATGAGAAAACTCACGAGTATAGTATGCCTGCCCGGAAGTCATCGAGCGCAGATCAACCGTATAGTTATACAACTCGGCCAAAGGAACCGAACCGCGAACTTTTTGATAGCGGCCTTCAGGATCCATACCGGAGATCTTACCGCGACGACTGGACATATCACCCATAATATCGCCAGTGAACTCCTCGGGGACAATAATCTCGACATTATAAACCGGTTCGAGAAGAATCGGTTTACATTTCAAGTATCCTTCGCGGAACCCCATCAAAGAGGCAAGTTTAAAGGCCATATCAGATGAGTCAACGGTATGATAGGAACCATAAAAAACGGCAACCTTAACATCGACAACCGGCGATTTGGATAATCCGCCTTCAAGCAGGGCCTCAACAATCCCTTTCTCGACCGACGGGATAAATTTGCTGGGGATAACACCACCGGAGATTTCATTGGCGAACGTAAAACCTTCACCGCGAGGATTCGGCTCGATCCGCAGATGAACATCACCATACTGGCCTCGTCCGCCGGATTGTTTTTTGTATTTGTACTGGATCTCAGTTTTGCCTTTGATCGTCTCACGGTAAGGAATCCGAGGTTTAAATACCTCAATTTCAACCCCAAATTTTGCTTTCAATTTGGCGTTGAGAATTTCGGTCTGGGTCGATCCCTGCGTGAATAAAACTGTTTGGCGTAAAGCCGGATCAATAATAATTTTAAACGATGGGTCTTCATCTTGTAGTTTATGCAAAGCTGTTGACAGTTTTTCTTCATCAGCTTTAGCTTTGGGCCTGATACCGGTATCCATAACCGGTTCTGGATAATCGACCGGCGGTACAACTAAATCATCACCTTTTTTGCCAAGCGTCTCGCCCATTTTGGTAGATTTCAATTTCACCATGGCAGCGATATCGCCAGCATTGGCTAAATCGATCTCTTTTCGCTCTTTGCCACTGATAGAATAGACCTGCCCAACTCTTTCATTGTTTCGCTGATTAGCGTTATAAAGATCAAGTCCCTGGGATATTTTACCACCCAAAACCTTGAAAAGAGAAATTTCACCAATGTGCGCCTCGGCCATTGATTTAAAGACATAAGCAATCGGGTTGGCATCATTTTTAATGTCAACGCCCACAACTTCATCGGTGCCTTCCTTAAGCAAATTCTGAGTCTGAGCTTCATCCGGTGATGGCAAGTAGTCGGCTATAAAATCTAAAAGAGTTTGAACGCCGGAATTCATATCGGCCGAACCCATTAAAATTGGGAAAATTGACCGATCGACAATTGCTTTTTTCAACCCGGAAAGAATCTCCTCAGGGGATAGTTCCCCTTTATCAAAGAATTTTTCCAAGAGAGCATCGTCAGCTTCGGCAACAGCCTCAATGAGTTTTTGATGCGCCTCTTCAGCCTGATCCTTCAAATCGGCAGGAATATCACCTTCAGTTGGTTTGCCATTTTCGTCATAGGTGATACCTTTCATCCGAAGAAGATCGACGATCCCTTTGTATTCGGTTCCTTCACCAATCGGCAACTGAATTGGGGCAGCTTTAAGGCCATAGGTTTGCTGCAATTGAGTTATAACTTCGGAAGTTTTAACATTCTCTTTTTCAATCTTGTTAATAAAAAATATTCGGGGAAGATTGAATCTTTCCACATACTTATATTGAATTTCGGTTCCAACCTCAATACCGGTATTGCCATTCAAAACAATAATTGCTGTTTCGGCAACATTTACTCCGGTAATGAGTTCTCCGATAAAATCAGGATGCCCTGGAAGGTCAAGTAGATTTATCTTAACACTTTTCCAGGGACAGGTCAGAATCGAAAGACCAATTGATGTTTTTCTATTTATCTCATCTTCAGTGAAATCAGACAGTGAAGTTCCGTCATCCACCTTTCCAAGTCGATTTGATATTCCCGAAGAGAAGGCCATAGCATCGGCGAGGCTGGTTTTGCCACATCCGCGCTGGCCGACCAGTGCCACATTTCTAATTTGGTCGGTGTCATAAACTTTCACCGAGATTCCCTCCTTTAACAAGAGATTATATTATATAAGCCAATTAGTATAAGCAGAATGGCTAATTTTGTCAAATTGTTTATCGAACCTATTTGATGGGCGTGAAATCGGTTTTCTTCAATTACTCACAAATGATATAATATCTGGTCTAGTCCGGATTTTCTTGATAAAAAAAGCCCCCGATTATAATGAGGGCTTTAAAGAAAACAATTTTATATTGAACTATGTTATTCGGTCTCTTCTCCCAGAATAGCCTGTTTGGTTTTGAAAAACTCTTCCTGAATGTCGGCAACAGCAATAGCCAGTTCGTCCTCTCTGATTTCGATATAATCTTTGTAGGTTCGATCAATTGAATAAGCCAAACCGTCGACTCCAGTTCCAATGCCGGCCATCATGGCCAGAATATCTCCAAGATGAACGGTATAAACCAAATCCTTATATTTATCATCAACATCCTGAGGGTGATGATGATACCTTATTGCCATGGCAAGCTGTTCCGGCAATTTCCAATGCTGGGCTAATTCGTAACCGAGTTCAGTATGATCCATCCCGGCAATCTTTTTCTCGGCATCGAGAAATGAGACAGCCTCTCCGTTATCGATATGCCCTAACATCTCTTCTGTATTTCCTTCGAGAATAACAGACATGACCGATTTCCCGATATCATGTAATAGACCGGCAGTAAAGGCCAAATTGGAAGATGATTCTTTAATTGTATATGAGGATAGCTGGCGGGCCCCAATAGCAGTACAGAGGGAGTGATCCCACATTTGCCCGGCCTCGGACATATATCCTCCCAGAGGGTCCTTAAATACTTTGGGGGCGCATGATTCAATGGCGATACCCATAATAACTTTTTCACCCATATTGTTTATAGCGGCCGTCACAGAAGTAATCGGAACGCGCGGTGAATAGGCGACGGAATTGGCCGCTCTTAATATTTTGGTAGTTAATATGGCATCATTTTCAACAATACTCACGACGTCGCGAATTGAATAATTATCTTCACCCAGAAGTTCCAGCAATCGGGTACTCACCACCGAAAGCATCGGCATCTCTTTGACTCTATCCGCTATTGATTTTGTAACTATCATAATTTCCACTTGCTCCTTCCCGGGGAAGACAAAGTAACTTCTCCGGTATCGACACCTACTTGCATTGTCCGACCAATATTACCCCCGGTATCCTCAGCCTTAAGTATCAGACTGCATTTCCAAAGAATCTTTTTAACGGCCAAAACATTTCTTTTGCCTATATTGAAAGTATCATTTGGATCATTTATCTGTGCCCCACCGGCGATTTTAACAATCAAACTTCGACCCCTTTTGGAACCCTTATTTAGCATTGCTTTGGCCAGAAGGGGAATCCCAGTATCAGCGTACCGACCCGGCTTATCCATCCCTCTTTGACCCCTGACCTTTGAATCCGGAAGAGCAATGTGACCCATCGCTGCAATTTTGAGTTTTGGATCATAAAGCATTATGCCGACGCAAGAGCCGAGAGCCATAGTTTTAATAATATCATCCGGTTTATTCGAAACCGCAAAATCGCCAATTCCGATATAATTAATTCCCAATTATGCCCCCAAATTCAGTTGTTCCCATATGCTAATTCATTATCCTTAGTATTACTGTAGCCCCCAGCAACTGAAAATATATATTTTATTTATCGACAAATACAAAAGAGTATTAATGATATGAAGTTTATTTTAAATCAACCTACGCCAAAGACAACCAGATTTAGATTTTTATATTAATTTTTAATATTGGCCAATTTTTTTATTGCGGCGATTATGACTCAATGTATCATAGATATATAATATTACAGCAATTGATGCGAAAACTGACCAGGGAGTAAGTAAATGAAAGAGGAAAATGAAATTCACGATAAGATATTAGTGGCTGACCTGCACTGTGACACTGTATTGCAAATGATTAGAGGATACGACATCTCAAAGCAGCATAACAATTATCATATTGATATCCCTCGTTTAAAAGAAGGTGGTGTTGATCTACAGGTCTTTGCCAGCCTGGCCCATTCTTATGTCGCTGGCAAATCGGAATTTGAAATAGTGAATGAATATATCGATTGTCTTAAAACAGAAATCGCAAAAAACAAAGATAGTATCATTATCTGTCATACATCTTCTGATGCAATGAATGTCAAAAAAAGCGACAAAATTACAGCCGTTCTCGCCATTGAAGGTGGAACGGCGCTGAATAGTGATATAAAAAATGTTGAATACTTTTATAATAGGGGTGTTCGATTGTTGACTTTGGTTCATGAACAATCGACAAATTGGTGTCTTTCATGGTCCGACAAAAACCCGGCTTTTCAGGGTATAACAGAACAAGGGCGCGAAATAATTGCAGAAATGAACAGATTGGGAATGATAGTAGATATATCACATTGCGCAACTTCATCGGCGGATGAGGCTATTGAGATGAGTAAATCGCCAGTTGTTGCCTCGCATTCCTGCGCCGTTTCAATATGTCCAAGTGGCCGCAATTTAAACGATAAACAGATAAAAGCGATTGCTGATAAAGGCGGGGTGATCGGAGTCACTTTTATCTATTTTATTTTATCTCAGGAATTGAACAAACAATCAACAGAATTGCGTAAAAAATATCCGAACGAGATTAAGAAGATATCGGAATTATTCGTTTCAACTATGCCTGAAAATGAATTACAGGATGAACTGAAGAAACATACATCATTTATAGAAGAATTTGAATCGCCATTAAACCGGCTGAGACCGACGGTGAAAACTGTTGTCGATCATATCGAATTTATGGTCAATCTGGGCGGGATCGATTGTGTTGCGATCGGCTCTGATTTTGATGGAATGTCAATGCCGCCGATTGGTCTTGAAGATTGTACCGGGATGCCAAATATAGCTAAAGAGTTATTAGCACGCGATTATAAAGAAAATGAGATAGAAAAAATAATGGGTGGCAATTTTATGCGGGTTTTCAAAGAGGTCTGCGGATAGATCACAATTTCCAATTGCTTCTTCCGGGAGATGAAAGAACTACCTCACCTGTATCTACTCTTGTTTCCATAACTCGTCC
>JAUVBC010000062.1 GCA_030591405.1 Candidatus Zixiibacteriota bacterium | reverse complement strand
TGCCGATTATATAGTCTCCGGTGAATTTGTAACTGCCGACTCGGCTATTGGAGTGAAAAACATACTTATTTCTCCAATGACCAGTGTCGATACTTCTGATTTCTTTGTTATGGTAACCAAATTCTGGAACAAATCCGGCACAGCGCTGGATAATGTAATTGTTGGAACTGTAGAAGATTGGGATATCCCGAGTGACTCAGGCTCGCGTAACTCATCCAATTTTGACGCTGGTCGTAAATTGATGTATATGCAGGGCTGGGAAGCTGGTCAGGCAGATACATTCTGTGCCAGTTCAATTATGGGTAATAACGCTGTTGAAGCAGATTTGCGTCTTGGCGGTTCTGCTTTCTTCGGTGGTTTCCAATTTAAACCATCCGGTATTAAAGCAGCCGATAAATATGAAGAAGCTCAGGTCTCATTTACGTTCAAGAGAACAAATTGGATGGGTGGCGATGTAAGAAGTCATATTCCGGCTCAAGAGTTATATGATACTCTATCAGGTGCAGTTTATGGTTATGGCCCGTGGCATTCCACTCTTTCTGATCCTGTGACCAATCCCGATTCATTGTATCGCGATTTGGCTATGATCACCAGTTATGGTATGTTTAATCTCGGTGTTAGTGATACGCTTGTCTTTGTCAAATTCCTGGCATCTGAGTATGATGGTGGTTTAGCTGGTATCCAGGAAACCATTGATCAGGCCAGAGCGTATTCATTAAAATATCTCTGCTGTGAAATCTGGGGTATTCCGGGTGATGCCGATGTTGGTGGCAGTGTTAATATTCTTGACGTTGTCTATATCATTAACTTCAAGTATAAGAGTGGTCCTGGAGTCAAATGGCCGTCTTCTACTTATGGTGCAGGAAATGACAACTGCGATGCTCTTATGGATGCCGATGGCAATGGCGCTGTTAATATTCTTGATGTTGTATATGTGATTAACTACAAGTACAAGAGTGGTCCTGCACCAAAATGTCCGTATGTCCTTGACTTCTAATGCTTATGCATTAATGTCTTGAATATTGATTTATTCATATTTCGGGAAGCTGTCCGTAATGATAGCTTCCCGAATTTATTTGATCAATGAAGGATTTGGTCAAAATTTGGGGGTTTTCACCTCTATATATTTGAGTTATCATAATTTCGTCCGATAAGAAAATAAAATGGACCGATTTTAAAAACCTGTTAATTATGGGAACTTAAGCAGGTAATTTTTCGGTTTAAGGTTATACAATTTCTATACCGGTGAAAATGAGGTTCAGATGACTCTAAAACTGATTAATGTAACTACTATTCTCTTAACAATCGTTTATACCCTGGGTGTTTCATTTCTTGCCACTTTTGCAGCTTCAAAGGGAAAACCAACCAGACCGATTTTGATGACCAATCAGATAGAAATTCAGTTTGAGTCAGATGTTGCTGTTGACAAGATTGGCAACAAATCCAGCTCTCTCAGTCTTGATATTCCGGCTCTTCAGCAACTCCTTGATAAACATCAGATAAAACAGGCCCAAAAGATGTTTCCCTGGCGAAAAGGCAACAATGCTCTGGCCGGAACCGATAATATGTCAAAATTTCTTATAGTTTCTCTTCCTGAAAATTCTGATATCTATTCGATTGTTGATGATTTGGAAAAAAGCCCTTACGTAAGATCGGTTTCACCGATTTGGGCGATGCCGATATATGAAGTCGTACCCAATGATCCCAGGTTTGGGACACAATGGGGATTAAGTGCAGTTGGCGCCAATGATGTGTGGGAAATTGAAAAAGGTTCGGATACGGCAATTATTGCGATTGTTGATGTTGGTGTTTTATATACCCACGCTGATCTGATTGATCATATTTGGGTAAATCCCGGCGAAGATCTTGACGGTGACCATATTGTGTTTGATTTAGGGGATGTTAATGGCGTCGATGATGATGGTAATGGTCTCAGAGACGATATAATAGGATATGATTTTTTTACTGGTGTATCTAATAGCGACCCCTGGCCCGGCGAAGATGTTGCGGATCCAGATTTAGATCCCAAGGATTTCAATGGCCATGGCACTCATATTGCCGGAATTGCGGCGGCTGTTTCTAATAATGGCATCTTTGGAGCCGGGTTGGCCGGTGGTTGGGGCGGCGGCAACGGACCGTATCGCGGGGCTCAAATTATGTGTATCCGTGTTGGTGGATCATATAAACATCCTGATGATCCAACTCAGGAAACTGGCTATGTCAACACAGCCAATTGCGCCCAGGGTGTCGATTATGCGGCCCGTATGGGTGCTTGTGTCATCAATTGCAGCTGGGGGTTTACTAATTATTCTGCGGCTATGGCGGCGGCAGGGTTATTATGTAATCAAAATAATGTTTTGGTTATCCATGCTGCAGGAAATGATGATTCGCTTAGCGAAACCGGAGGATATTTGGATGATCTATTTCTTGGTTCTCCTCCCATGGAAGTCGCTTTATCCGTTGGGGCCACAACTGCCGGCGGTAATGGCAGCTATCGAGCCAGTTTTTCTAATTATGGTGAATATGTAGATATTTGTGCCCCAGGGGAAAATATATACAGCACCTATTCGAATCATTATGGGCCGACCGAAGCCTGGATATCAGGAACTTCAATGGCTGCGCCGTTTGTAGCTGGTCTCGTTGCTTTAATTAAGTCACATATGCCCGATCTTACAAAACCTGAAATTACCGCGCTTATTATAGACAATGCGACTAATATTGACGCTTTCAATCCCGGTTATGAAGGATATCTGGGAGCCGGGCAAATTAACGCTTATGCTTCAATGGCGAATCTTCCAATAGCAGCATTTGAGGCAGGTTCGGTATTGACCGGGCCAGCTCCGCTTGAGGTCAATTTCACCGATTTATCTCCAAACAATCCCTGATCGTGGAATTGGAATTTTGGTGATGGTGGAAGTTCGACAATCCAAAACCCAACATACACTTACGAAAATTTTGGATTGTATTCGGTGAATTTGACAGTAGATGAACCAAAAGGAACAGCGACGGAAGTTTTGAAAAATTTGGTTATGGTAACGGCTGATACTATCGGTATTGATTCTGTAAGGGTCTCAACCTCAGCATCATATCAGATCGTAACGGTTCCGGTATATATTCACAATCAATTTCAATGTGGAGGAATGTATGTTCCTTTTCAGGTGAAAATGAATGGAGAGACAGTTAGCTATCAAAAAATAAGGTTGTTGTCCACTATTTCTACTGAGGGAACATTATCTGAGTATTTTGAGGATGTGTCAATTACGCCATACGATCATTGGACCAACCGGTATGGTATTTCAATATCAACCAATTATGGCGGGGTCGGCTCCGAATTTTTACAGCCTGGAGCAGGAATATTGGTAAATCTTGATTTTAAAGTTGAAGCTGCCGTTGTTGATGGTTCTATTTTTACTATTGATACTATCTCTCAGAATATGAATAGCCCTCTTCAGCTTTCATCGTTATACGGTGTCTACTATCCGGAATTTATCGGAGGGAAAATCTTTGTAAAAGATGAGATTTGTGGCGATTTGAATAAAGATCTCAAAATCAATATCCTTGATGCGGTTTATATAATTCAATATAAATATAAAAATGGACCTCCTCCCGAACCGGTTTCCGCCGGCGATATCAATCTTGATGGCACAATTGATCTTGCGGATGTTATCTATCTTATCAATTACAAATATAAAGACGGTCCAGAGCCTTGTAATCCGTAATAATGGGTTCTTCCGATGGGGCGCGAAAATTGCTTTTAGTGTATTTTTTGGTTGACAATAACTTGCTATAAGTGTATAATTTAATAGAATGCTTAATGTATAGTAAGGGATTTATATCTTCTCAAGGAGGTGTCGACAGATATTATAGATAATTGATACAATGTTTGATTGACGAAAATAATATTGGATTTAATTGAACTATTAACGATATGTTTTCGTCTTGTTGGATAAGAAGAGATTAACTAATAGGAATGTAAGTTAATAATATAAAATAGGAGTTTTAAATGAAACGTAATGGGATTATTTTAATTGCAACGATGGCAGCATTTCTTTTTGCCGGACAGGCATTTAGCGCCGGTATCCCAATGACTGCAGCTTCACCACAAGCTTCGGGCGGCGAAATCGATGGTTCATCACCATTTACAATTGATATCTATATGGCCAATGAGAGTGCGGTAGAGTTAGGGGGGTGTGGGATGTCATTTGGGTTTTCCAGCCCTGATGGAAGTATAGCCAATATTGCTCATGTTGATGTAGGCGGTAATCTAGATATTCCAAGTATCGAGTATATAAATGGTTTTCTTACTTATTTTGATTTAATGATTATATATATGGACGATGATACTTATCTTGATGGCACTTTACCCGACTATATAAATATCGCTCCGGTGGGAATAGCTGGTATGCCTAATACTGTTACTTCAACTGCCTTTATCAGATTTAATATTCAGGTAGATTATTCCACAACAGGAACTACCGGCCAACTTTGTGTCGATTCAATAGGTGCGGCTCAAATGTCAGGAAACGTTGATTGGGATTGGTTGTTTCCTAATGAAGATGCCACCTTTAACGGTACCAGTTTCGATCCATATTGCTGGACAATTACAAATTTGACATCACTTGATGTGAATCAGATTAGTACTGCAACAGATAATCTTCCTACCGATTTCAGTCTTGAACAGAATTATCCTAACCCGTTTAACCCGAGTACAACATTTGATTTTTCTCTTCCAAAACAGTCTTTGGTGAAAATTGATATTTTCAATGTTCTTGGCCAGAAAATTAAGACTTTGGCTGATGGCGAATATGAAGCCGGAAAATATTCTGTGAATTGGGATGGTACTGATAACAATGGCTCATCTGCCGCTACCGGAATTTATTTTTATAAAATGAATGCTGATGATTTTCAAGATACCAAGAAATTAATGCTTCTCAAGTAAATATTTTACCGATTAATTGGTATATTTTTTGGCCCTTTGCTTTTTTGCAAAGGGCCTTTATTTTGACTCTCAGCAAGGACTTATATTAATAAAAAATTATGTATTGGTGAGTTTTTGTAATATTATGAGTTGCAACGAGTTATTTTCTCTAAGAATACTTGTTAATATTTGTTGTTTATGAAGTTATTTTCATATGTCTATATACTGTTGTACAACAACTGAATAGATTGGTTACTCAACGTCAACTCGCGATCATCACAAAATTTATCATATATATAAATAATTAATGTTGACTTGTATCGCTAATTTCCTTAAGATTAATAGTGAATAAAAACTTCTTAACTTTGTAATCCAATGATATACAGGTTGTTATATGTTAGGTGTTGATGAAAATAGGTTTTCGATTGGCAAAGAGGTCTATTATCCATTCTCTGTTGAAATGCATTATTTCAGAGTTGATAAGAAATATTGGTCAATCTGTTTTGAGAGAATTAAAAAAGCCGGATTTCGAATTATTTCCACATCGGTGCCTTGGAGTTTACATCAAGGAAAAAATAAGGATATTGATTTTACCGGATATAATGATTCCCGCAAAGATTTAATTGTATTTTTGGAATTGGCGAGAGAATTCGGTTTTAAGGTGATTTTAAGACCGGGACCTCGAATTAATGCTCAATGGCCAAATGGCGGGCTTCCCGAATTTCTTTTTAATGATATAAAAATGCTGGCTCGTGACTCCAAGGGACAGGAGATCATGCTTCCCGATGATTATGGCGTTCAGAGTGGCTATTTGCCGAGTTATTTGCACTCGCATTTTTTACACTTTCTCAGGAATTATTTTAAAACATTTGTTGAGACAACCAAAAACTATATTTATCCTCGGGGACCGGTATTTCTGGTTGAGATAGATTTTGAGACGTCGTTTGCCGGAAATTCCAAGCCTGGTTCGGCAGATTATAATCAGGATGTTTTGGCCAAATATTTCCCTGGTTTTTTGGCCTCAAGATATGAAGACATTAAAAAATTAAATCAGGCTTATCGTGAGAAAAACAGTAATTTTGAATCTGTCGATCCGCCGCGTGAATTTGGCAATCTTGATATAAAAGACATGACTAAGGTTTTTGACTGGATACGGTTCCGAGAGCTGATGCTTAAGGCCTATTTATCCAACATTGAAGAAATTATAAAGTCATATACGGTTGAACCATTATTTTTCAGGTCATTATATTTCGAAAATAGTGATTTATTACCCTCGACTGATCTTTTTTCCGCAGAGGAAAAAGTTTTAATGGGCGCGAATATATTTCCTCAAGGGACATATTTTGATATTGCCCAAAAGGGGCGTTATCTTCAAGGACAACATAAATTTGCCTGGGGAGCCTCATTTGTTTCCGGAAAACCATTGGCTGAAGCCGATATTACGAGGGAGACCGAAGATTATCCTGATGGACTTCGTCGATTCTATCTAACCGCCGGCTTGGCTAGCGGTTTTAAAGGTTTTAATCATTATATGTTTGTAAACCGGGATCATTGGCTCGGTGCACCTTTGGTTGCCGATGGAACAATCACAAGTGGATATGAGGTGGTTAAGAGGTTTAATGCTGCAATTCTTAATACCAAATTAAATGAATTGGAAAGTATCAAACAGGTTTGTGTTATTGGTAATCGTGATTATCAGCGGATGAGATTGCTGGATGATACTAAGCAGTTTGCGTATATGGATCAGTTAATGGGTAATTGTATTAACGGTATTTGTCGCGATCTGTTAAGGCTTAAAATTGATTATGATATCAGGGAAAATTTCGATGTTGATGAGCTGAAAAAATATAAAGTTGTATTTATGCCATCGGCAGAATTTATGTCGCAAAAAATGCAGGAAACTATTCTGGAAATGCTAAAAGTCGGAATAAACGTCGTCCTGTGCGGGTTGATGCCCAAATACGATGATAAGTTTAAGGACTGCCAGGATCTTAGCCGACACACGAGAATTAAGACGTCACTTGGTTCAAGTATTGATATCGTAAAGTGCAAAACGGGAGAGTTTACTTCTCGAGTTTTTGGTAATATTCTTACAACTGACAGCAAAGTAAAAAAATTAGATACCATCAATAAAAAAACGGTGGGGGTTGCCAGCTCTAAATTTAAAGGCACTTTATATTTCTACACCTTTGATATTTCATCTGAAGGTGATCATAATAAGATGACCCATTTTGAAGAGCTTTTAATCGGTTGCGGAATAACGCCAATTATGTATTGTTCTGACCTCTCGGTTGATATGGTTATAAACAAAGGTGACAAACGCGCTGTATTATATATGGTGGCACCACCCCCGGGTGAGTTGTCCTCGCTTGCAAATACAGGAAGCCGGGAAGTGATTGTCAGGATTGATTTGAGAAAAGTCGGAATTGTTTCGGCCAAAGTTAAACTCACCGATCTCTTTGCTGATGAAGAAGCCGAGCCGCTGAAGATAACATCTGATAGTCTCAGAAAAGGAATCCCGCTGGATATTAGTTTCCCTGACGGCCGAATGATTCTAATTGAGAAAAGCTAATTTCAGGTCATAAACATCGTAAAATTGTTTATTCAAATATAACAGGGGTAAAATATGTATAACCGTTTTGGCTTATCAATTATCTTGTTAATATTTATTCTTTCTCTTGGCTCATGCGGATCGTTAACGGTTGAAACCTTTTATGAAAATGGCGCTGTTGTAACCTCATCTCCAATCGCCTCAAAGATTGGTCTGGAGATATTAAAACAGGGTGGGAACGCCTTTGATGCGGCGGTCGCGATCGCTTTTGCACTTGCGGTTACATATCCTGAAGCTGGGAATATCGGCGGCGGTGGGTTTGCGTTAACTTACAACGCCGTGACCGATGAGATTCATGCCCTTGATTTTAGAGAAAAGGCTCCAATCGGGGCGACGGTCGATATGTTTTTGGATTCAAATGGATTTGCTGCCGAAAACAGCTCCCTGTTAGGTTCACGTTCAGCCGGAGTTCCCGGAACTGTGGCTGGCCTTTTTTCTTTATGGGAAAAATATGGTAGTCTGGATTGGTATCAACTTTTGCAGCCGGCGTATAAATTGGCTGATACCGGTTTTATTCTGGATCAATATCTGGCCAGCTCGATAACATCGTTTAGCAAAGAGCTTAAAAAATTTCCTGAAACAAAATCAATTTTTTTCCCAAAAAACAAAACTCCTAAAGGGGGCGACAGATTTGTACAGAAAAATTTGGCAGCCACAATTCAAAGAATTGCTCTTGATAGTCTCAATGGATTTTATTCCGGAAAAACGGCCGATTTAATTGTCGAAACGATGACAAAATATGATGGTCTTATCAGCCATGATGATTTGAGTTCCTATAAGCCGGTTTGGCGGAGACCGGTGAATTTTAAATTTGATTCTCTCGATATCTATTCTATGCCACCACCATCATCTGGCGGGGTTTTGCTGGGAATGATTTTAAAACTTTTGGAACCTGTTGATTTTTCAATATTTTCGCCCAAGTCTCCAGAATATATTCATCACTTTGCCGAAGCTTGTCGTTTGGCTTATTCCGAGCGGGCCGCTCATCTGGGTGATCCTGATTTTGTAGACAATCCGATTGACGTGATGTTGTCGGATGATTTTTTAGATGCTCGTCGTGAGTTTATTGATGAAAACCGGGCTGGGTTATCTATTGAAATTGAATCAGGGATTCCTCAGAATTTTTTGGAATCGGAATCAACGACTCATTTTTCGATTGCGGATAAGTTTGGAAATCTGGTTAGTCTGACATACACTTTAAATACAGAATATGGTTCCAAACTGGTTGTTAGGGGAGCAGGCTTTTTGTTGAATAATGAAATGGATGATTTTTCAATCAAACCGGGAGTGGCCAATGTCTATGGTTTGGTTGGTGGTCGGGCCAATGAAATTGTTCCTGGCAAAAGAATGTTGTCTTCGATGACGCCGACCATTGCCCTAAAAAATGGTAAACCGGCATTGGTTTTAGGTTCGCCCGGTGGATCAAAAATCACTACGACCGTGGCCCAGGCGCTTATAAATATAAGCCGTTTCGGATTGAGTCCGGAACAGATTGTGAATATGCCAAGATTTCACCATCAGTGGTTACCAGACTCATTGTACTTAGAAGAGGGTGGCTTTGATATTAATATCAAACAAGCTTTAATAGCCAAGGGACATAATATCAAAGTAAGAAGTCGGTACTCGGAATTGATGATAATCACTATCAACGAAGATGGAATGAAAACAGGTGCCGCCGACCCGAGACGTAACGGCTCGGTATCAGGATATTAAAATATTTCAGGTCGTTGGGATTTGAGAAACTCCTCTACTGCTTCGGCCAATAGCGATACATCCATTTATGGCAGCACCGGTTCCCAAAAGAAAAGTAACAATATAGATCACCCATCCGATTGTCGGCAGTTCAAAAAGAACCGATAGAATAATAAGTCCAATTATAAATTCTATTCCAATCGGTAATTTTGAGTTTTTATTAATCAGACCAAACAGGTATCGGGCCAGAGTTATAGCGACATATATTTTGCCAATATAGAATAGTATGAATCCAAGTGTTAGCATCATCATTGAAACCGGAATACCAATAATCAGTACTGCCGGAATTATTGCGCCGAAAGTAAGACCGATAAATGACAGACAGCCAATGGCAAAAGTGTGCCAGAAATTTGTTTCGAGTTGATCCACTGATCGGTTAATATGATTTCTAAATAG
>JAUVBC010000139.1 GCA_030591405.1 Candidatus Zixiibacteriota bacterium | reverse complement strand
CAAAATTGAAGAGACTAAAGCTGAGATGGATAAGCTCGCTCTGGCGATAGTGGGGAATCCCGAATTACAAAACAATGGTGTCCGATCAGATTTTGGTTATGTTGGTGATGTTGGTTCACTGCCTCCCAATCTCGATGCTTTGGTAACCAACCCCGGATATGCGACCTGGAACGGTCCCTACATTCAAAACAGTTTTGAACAGTTAGCCGATGATTACAAAAAAGATGCCTGGCAGACTGTTTATACCTACTCCGGCGGTGTCGCCATAACCTCGACCGGCTCTGGCAGTAATATCGAGCGGCGATTATCCGGTTCAAGCGATTTTCTTTTGTATAATAATATTTCCGGCAATGTTTATGATCTCGATGGTACCCCGCCAGATGATACCTATAATGATTCTATTTCGGTTCGCTTGACAATCCCGGATGGTGCTGGTAGTACAATCACCAAATCAACTATTGTAAATGTCGGAGGATATTTCAGTTTTGATTCGATACCGATAGGTAATCATAATCTGGATATAATTTATCTGCCGGATAGCGATACTTTGAATCGATTTGTCTCGGTAGTGCCCGGTTCTAATATTTATGGCGAGTACTATCTTGCCTCTAATGTTTGGTTAGGTGGTGCCGGCGGCGCTTTTGTAAAAGTGGCCGGTTCTGATTCACTCTATGCCGATTGTCAGGGAATATATTTCTGGATAGAGAACAATACCGGCAATGCTATCAGTATTAATTCTATTACAGTTGCCTGGTCATCGCCAACGGCATATTATAGGTATGTCATTTGGGATGGAACAATTGTTGTCGATTGCAACAATCCGCAGGTAGCTTCGGGTGAAACCGTTGCATTTTCAAGCCCGCAAACTATAAATGATGGCGAGTCAATTCGGGTTGATATTGATAATTTTAAAGCAAATGTAACTGGCGGTCCTAATGTAGACATGAACGACGTCGACTTCACCATACTTTTCTCAGATGGTACATCGATGTCCGTTTCAACCGGAGCCTGCCCATGATGAGAATACTCCTTAACAAACATGGCTTCACCATGATTGAGCTGGTATTGGTTATTGCAGTCATTGGAATTATTACTTCAGTGGCGACGGTGAAATTATTTTCCTCGCTTGAGACATCCAGATTCGAAGCGACCAAAACCGAGATGCAATCGCTCGCCTATGCTATAACCGGTAATCCCGAGGTTTATACCGATGGTGCCCGATCTGATTTTGGATATGTTGGTGATATAGGTTCACTCCCGCCAAATCTTGACGCATTGGCTTCAAATCCCGGCTATTCGACTTGGGATGGGCCATATATAAAAGCCGATTTTGGAAGTAACGATTTCAAGCAGGATTCCTGGGACGTTGATTACATATATTCCGACACTCTCCTTCGTTCGACCGGTTCCGGGGCAAATATAGATAAACTATTTGTTTCCCGTTCTTCTGATTTAATATCCAACTCGGTCACCGGTTTTCTGCTTGATGCAAACAGCGAAATGCCCGGTGTTGTCTTTAATGATTCAATATCAATAAACCTTATTTATCCCGATGGTTCCGGAGGCAACGCGACAACTTCAATTAATCCGAATGCCAATGGTGAATTCTCCTTTTCGGGTATTCCTGTTGGCAATCATACTCTCCGGGTTATTTATATTCCAGAGAGTGATACAGCTGATTTTAGTCTCTGCGTGATGCCGGCAGGTGATACCAAAATTGAAATTCTCTTTCCGGCTGATTTGTGGTAAATCGATTTAATCTCGAAACGGAATAATTTTCATTATAAGACCTCATATTGACATAATTCGACAAGTATCTTATATTCCAGAAAATTATTACAGATCACTCTGCCAAAAGGAGAACCAATGCAAACCTTATCAATTATTAAACAAACAATATTCTGTTTGATATTAATTTTGCTTGCCACAACTATTGCTTTGGCCAAAAAGGGCGGTTTAACCAAAGATATTATCAATAAAAGCCGGGAAGCATATCAGCTGGATGTTTCAACCAGGGCATCTTATAACGCTGTTACCAACAATGATATCAGGGAACTGGCGCTCAACCGTGATATTGTTCGTAATCATAATGAACTGTTCAGCCACAAAATAAAAACAAAAGGGATTGTCGATCAGAAATCGAGTGGTCGCTGCTGGGCCTTTGGATGGCTCAATACGATGCGTCCTATGGTCATTGAAAAATACGATTTGGATGAATTCGAATTCTCTCAAAATTATCTTGTTTTCTGGGATAAAATGGAAAAGGCAAACAGGTTTCTGGAATATATGATTGAGTTCCGTGATCGCGATTTGGATGATAGAGAATTGGCTCTGGTTCTTAAAAGTCCATTTTCTGATGGCGGCTATTGGCGTTATGCGGTTAATCTTATAAAAAAATATGGTCTGGTTCCCAAAGAGATTATGCCTGAGACCAACAGTTCGGAAAATACAAAGTTGATGAACCGCATTATTAGCAAAAAACTTAGAATGGATGCGGCCGAAATAAGAAAAATGTCACAGGATAGTGTTTCGGTTAATGAGCTTAGGAAATTTAAAGAGGATAAACTGGTTAAAGTCTACAGACTGCTGGGAATGAATATTGGCGAGCCACCTTCTGAATTTGAATGGCGATATGAGATAGACGATTCAACTCTCAGCGAAACCAAAGTGTACACTCCACTAAGTTTTTATAAAGATTTTGTTGACCCTGAATTGGATGATTTTGTTTGTATTTATAATAATCCAACGCGCGAATACGGTGAGCATTACAGAACGTTTATGTCGCGGAATATTTATGATGGTGATGATCTCGATCATGTTAATGTTGAAATCGAGCGACTCAAAGAGATTGCCAAAGCATCGATCCTTGATAATCAACCGCTTTATTTTTCATCCGATGTTGGAAAAGATCAGAATTCGGAGTTGGGTATAATGGCGGAAAATCTTTATGATTACAGTTCACTTTTTGGGGTTGATCTGGACATGTCAAAAAAGGATATGGCTCTTTATCTGCATAGCTCATCGAATCATGGGATGTCATTGATTGGTGTTGATATCGTCGAAAACAAACCGGTCAAATGGTTGGTCGAAAATAGTTGGGGCGATGATAAGAAAAAGGACGGGCGTTGGACCATGTATGATAGTTGGTTTGATAATTATGTTTATTATGTAATTGCCCGGGAAAAATATGTTCCTAAGGATATATTAAAACTGTTTGATAAGGAGCCGATTGTTATTCCGCCATGGGATCCGATCGCATCTTTCGCAAGATAAAGATCAAAAATTAAAGGGCTGCCAGATCTGGCAGCCCATATTTTATGTAACTTCTCTAATTAAAGGCAGAATGGTTCAGGGCCACTTTTATATTTGAAATTAATCAGATAAACAATATCGAGGATATCGATTCTGGTATCACTGTTGACATCTGCCGATTCAAGTATCTCCGGCTCCGGGCCGGATTTGTATTTATAGTTTATTATATAGATCATATCCAGAATATTAACAGCGCCATCATTGGTGGCATCGCCGCATTCAAATGCAACTCCTGGAATTACCGCGATACTGGGGATATATGGTGCGGTTGGTGATGGTGAAACAATAATAAATTCATTTGGTCCATAGGGTGCAGAGTTGATATTTATCAATTGCTCTTCGGATGAAGGTTCAACGGTGAACCAGGCGGAGGCAACCCTGACCGGATTCCCGGTTGGTGGAGTTTCACCGGTATTAACAATGCCGATAACAGCTTTAGGCTCGGTGGCGTTAACTGTACCATATTTATGCTCGTAGTGAGAATAATAAGATCCTCCAAACCTGATTGAATCACAACTAATCGGCGAGGTTGCACAGGAGTATTCGAACGGTATGGAAATAGACTTGGCCGGAGATAAAGAATTGAGCCAAAAATCAACCCTATATTTATCACGATCCGGCTGAACAGTACTATTGCGTATTTCCAAAATATTTTCGGGTGCTTCAGGAATCAATGTGGTAAATGGTGGACACTTGGGGTATGTGGACGCATGGGCGACATGTTCATACAAAAAGTAGGCGTCATTGTTATTTGTACCATTGAAGTTATCCATATCGCCGCTGGCGACGGGACACATATTTTGGCCATCATTGTAAAGATAATCAATAATATCTATAACATCAACCATATCTTTAAGACCGCTATTGTTAGCATCGCCGCAGACACCAACAATACCGATGCTGTATTCCATGGTGTCACCATAGATCGGTTCGTAATCTGGTGGAACTGGCGGACAAATGTCAAAGGCAGAGACGGTGAAATTAAATATGCCCGATTCGGTTGGCTGTCCGGTAATTTGACCGTCATATTGACCAAGAGATAATCCGGCTGGTAAGGCGCCGCTGATGATATTCCAATCATAAGGTGGAGCTCCACCGCCATCGGCATCAAGTTCGAATACATAGTTTCTGTTTTTCAAACAGTAAGGCAAATCAGCTTCATTTAATTCGACCGGTCTGCGATCACTTGGTTTAAGGGTCGGGTCACCCAATAAGGTATTTCCATAAAACCAGCAGATTTCATTATTGTTCATTCCCCAATTAGCCATTTCATCCCACCATAAATAAAAAGCCTCACCGATGGTGGTACCCTGACCCATTGGGTAATAAAATTGATCAAAATTTAACATCGAACCTGTTTTGGCGGCTCCAACAGCAGCGAGACCAAAAGATTGATTAAAAATATACCAGCCACCCATATAATTTGATTCAACAAAGCGGCAATTAGAACAGGCAAATAGGTTGTAAAAAATACCGGGGGGATTCAGGTTACACAGTTCAGTATAGTAGAGGCTTCCACCCCCGCTGGGACCATCAAAATAATGGCCGGCAAAATTTGAGTGAACCGCTACATGAACAAATTCATATCCAGCTGACAATTCTAATATATAGTTCGATGCAATTGTTATGGGTGGGTCGTTTATCATATTTGACTGGCAATAAATATATTCCAGACAATCATCAATATATTCTCCATCATACTCCCAGTCATCATCAATAAAAACCAATGCTCTGGTGTTAGTTATGAGGCCTCCAGTGCGAAACTGATGATTTTTTGCAAAATAGTTGTTTACCAGATCGACTTCGTTGGCACCATCGTAGGTTAGCGGCGAGGCAGTCAGGCGTCCAATATAAATTTCGGGATTAATATCACCAACATGATCGTCAAACTTTCCGTCGCTATCATTATCATAGAAATTGCCATTGAGGTCCATATAATAGTAATCACACGGGAATTGTTCGTTAGATCGGGCATTCCATGAGCAATCTACTTCATACCAGGCAATCGGCAAATCGCCAACAAATAAAGCTCCATCCATACCAAGGGCATATAAACTTTGGAGTAATGTGCGCAGATTTTGAGGTGTCCCGCCAACAAGCGTGTGGACCTCAACCGTATAACCTTCAGATACTAAATCGGTCACATATTGATTGATCGAAGTTTCAATCAGTGGATATAAGTCGCTGTTAACCAGAACGCAGATTTTTGAGTCGGCGCGCAGTGGGGATGCTGTTATCACTTTTTTGGATGAAAATGGAAGCGGCGTTCCCTGCGCGGCAATCCATTCTTCATAAGTGGTCTGTTTTGTTCCTTCGGGGTCGATTTGTTGGAGCCTTTTGGTTTCACGTGCCCTCAGTTTTCTTATTTCGATTTCTTCATCAGATAACTGAAGTCTTAAAGAAGGTGATGATAGATCTCTCGATTTGACCTGAGAAGTCATTCCTATTAGAAAGAGTATGAACAAAAGAGCTGTTATTGTAAATTTCCTATACATCGCTCCTCCAGTTATTTCTGTAGTATTTCTGCCGTATTTAATTTTCGATCAGATCATTTGCCTATATTAAATAATTTATAGATAATACACATATTGTCAAGATAAAATCCCAACAGATATAGGTAATGATCGGTTATATTTGTAGGATATAACCCAGTGTCTGTTCAAAATTAATACTAATTATGAAATCTTAATTATGAATATAAAATTAAGGTCTTGGTATATATCTTGATAAGTTTTTTTACATCAATTCGCAAATTCAAGAAAGGCAGTTGTTTTGTCGAAAGTACAAGAAATATGTTAAATCTATTTAAGGGAGAGTAATATGTCGTTAGTTATTGAAATCCTGGAATGGATGGATCCCTCAGGTGATGAGATGATTTATCGTATTCCTCAAGAGGGTTCAGCCGATTT
>JAUVBC010000176.1 GCA_030591405.1 Candidatus Zixiibacteriota bacterium | reverse complement strand
TTTTGCCAGAATACTCGTTTTTCCCTGGTGTCAATATTACAATATTTTGAAAAATATTCACGGGCCATCTTTGATTTAACCTCACGAATAATTAATCCTAATTTAGAATCGGGTGGCGGATATAATACTAAATGAATATGCTCCAACATTATTACATAACCATAAAGCTTAAGATCAAATTTTTGGCGAACCTGTTCAAGATGTTTGAGAAATAATAGACGAGTCTTATCAGAATCAAATCCACACATGTTTCTATAACAACCAAATGTTACAAATCGAACTGTTCCGAGATTATCATAATGTCTAAGCTTAGGCATGAAATTAACATACAAAATTAATTGTCCCACAGCAAGCTGTGGGCTACCCAGTTAAATAGAATTTAAAAAAAGGCCGCTTATTTAAGCGGCCTTTTTACTTTAAACTGAAATAACCTTATTTTCCAGCTTCCTCGGTAACTTCCTCAACAACAGCTGAATCAACAACGGTACCGCTATCAGGAACAGCTTCCACAGTCGGTTCTTCAACCGGCGGTTCAGTTTTGGGCTCTTCCTTCTGGCCGCATCCTGCTACCAAAGTCAAAGCAAACAAACCAACAAACAATACCAATAGTATCTTCTTCATTCCTTCTCCTCCCAAGAGTATGAGGTTTAATTAATTAACTGCGGATATAACTGTTTTTGGAAAGTATGTCAAGAGAAACCTCTATCTTCTTTTATAATCTTTAAATGAATAAATAGCTTTTTGTTGACGTTGAATTTCCCCAAACGTATAATAGACGATGATAAACGGCTGATAAAATGCCGCTCAACTGGTTCTATTCGAACCTTTTTGGCGGCTGAACGTAAAAGAACATAAAAGGATTTTATAGGGATTTATATGGAACTAAACATTGTCTCGGTAGGCTTTTTCTCAGGAGGAGTTTGGCAGATAATCGGCCAGACCAGTCTTTTCGGATTAATCATTTTATTTATTCTGGTGATGCTTTCACTTATTTCATGGAGTATCATGTTCAATAAGTGGCGATCCTTCAGAAAAGTCGAAGAAGAAAGCTGGGCCTTTTTAAATCTATATCGAAAAGCCGGGAAAATATCGGATTTGGTCGGACAGGCCAAGGCGCTTCGTAATACTCCATTATCGGGTGTTTTTCTTGAAGGGTACAATGAAGTCAGTGATATAATAGAAAATAAAAAAGCCGATGGCGCTACCGAAGATCAGCAACTGCTGCTTTCACAAAAAGAAATTGATATGGTTGAGATGACTCTCGAACGGGCCAGAGTCGAGGAAATCAGTCTTCTGGAAAAATCGGTAGTTTTCCTCGCTACTACCGCTAATGCCTCGCCATTTCTGGGATTGCTCGGAACGGTAGTTGGTGTTATGGATTCATTCTGGTCAATCGGTCAAAGAGGTTCCGCCTCATTGGCAGTTGTTGCCCCCGGTATCGCCGAAGCGCTTCTTGCTACGATTGTTGGACTTGGCGCCGCAATTCCGGCGGTGATCGGATTTAACTGGGCCAATAATAAGTTGAAAGGATTTAACGATAAAATTTCTAATTTCTCGCTTGAGTTTTTGGTCAGATTAAAAAAGGATTTGACCTGATATGCAAAAAAGAGAATACAACGCACTGGCTGAGATCAATGTCACCAATCTGGTTGATGTTGTTCTGGTCTTATTGATTATATTTATGATCTCTGCCCCGCTTTTGCAATCCGGGATTGAGGTCGATCTGCCAAAAACAAAAACGGCCGCGCTTGATGATCAGGCTGAAGGAGTGATCTTAACTATCGATAAAAAAGGCGGCATATTTATCAACGATGTTTGGAGCCGGCTTGATAAGTTTGAATCTGCCCTGGATCGCGAACTCCGCAAACAGGGTAATTCATCGGTTTATTTGCGGGCCGACTCATTGGTACCATACGGTGTAGTCATTAAGGTAATGGGGCTTTTGAAAGGCATGAATATTGAAGAGATCGGTCTGATAACGGCAAAAGATGAAAGCAAGTTGGGCAAATAAAAATGAGACAGGATCTATTACTGTCATTTGTACTGCACTTTCTTATTGTCATGGCTATGATTATAAGTTCACCGTTTAAACCGAAGGTAAACACTGACCTCGGTGGAGAAGTATTCCAGGTAAAATTTAGACCGATGCTGTCCAAATCAGTTGCGCCAGCACCAGAACCGGTTGAGATACCTCAGCAAGTTGTCGCCGACGAGCCGGTTGTACCTATTACCGAAGTCGCCTCGGTTGTCGAAGCCAAACCGATTGACAAACCAAAACCAAAGCCGGAAAAGAAACCGGAAAAAGATAAAACATACGATCCCAAACCATTAAAAGGGGATGAAGAACAGGCTGGAATAAAAGATGGTCAACAAGATGTCAGTGAAAACCTCAGTTCCGGTTCCAAATTCGGCGGGGCGGCGATTGATAATGCTTCGTTTGATTATCCCTACTGGTTTGTGCAGGCTTTTGATAAAATCGAGCGGAATTGGCGTAACCCGGTTTTTTCAAATCAGCCATTATCATGTATTATCTATTTTCAGGTAATACGTTCGGGAAGAATAATAAAAACTGAAATAGAACAATCATCGGGAGTGGATGCCTTTGACGGCGGTTGCGAACGAGCCGTTCATATATCCCAGCCGTTGCCACCTCTGCCCGATCAATTTGCCGATGAAATAATCGGTATCCACCTTGAATTTCCATACTCGTCGGGATATTAAATATGAAATATAAAATTGTTATCGAATTAGTTGTAGTTATTGGACTTTTATCAGCCATATCTTTTGCGCAAAATGTTGGCGATTACCAAGGTAGATTATCTGACAAATCATCTTTTGAACCGACAAAAATATCGGTCGAAGAAACTCGGTATATTGGGATCGATTATATTACCGCATCAGATTCGGTAATGATGAAAAACTGCGGGGTCATTCTGCGGCGCGATTTAGATTTCTCACCTTATTTTGAAATAGTTTTATTTGACAAGTTTTTCCTGAAACATCTTGAGTTAGAAACAATGACCATCTCCGCCTGGAAATGGCTCGGAACAAAATACTTGATCAAACTGGAGACCGAATTCCCACGCAGTAATATCCGTTTGCGCTACCGATTGTTTGACGTTGACACCAAAAGGGAAATCAAAAAAGGAACTTTCGAAGCCAAAAAAACCGAATACCGTAACGCCGTACATGATATGGCTAATGAAATACTAAAATCCCTCACCGGTGATAATGGTATTTATCGGACAAAAGTTGTTTATGCAAAAAAGATTGATGATACCAAAGAGCTATTTATTGCCGACTATGACGGGCAAAACGAATTTCAATTAACCGATAACAAATCGATAAATATCTCCCCCACTTTTTCACCAGATGGTAAGTACATTTATTTCACCAGTTATATGGATGGCGACCCAAATATCTATAAACTAAAATTGAAAAATAATACGGTAGAACTGTTTGCCGAGTATCCCGGCCTGAATGCGGCACCATCGGTAGCGCCGGACGGTAGTAAGATTGCATGTGTCTTGTCAAAAGATGGAAATTCTGAAATATATTTACTGAATAAAAATGGTCGAATAGAAAAACGTCTGACCGAAAGTCGGGCGATAGAATCATCGCCGACCTGGTCACCTGATGGAAAAACAATCGCGTTTTCATCGGATCGAACCGGCGCACCACAGATTTACTTGATGGATGCTGACGGCAAAAATATGCGGCGATTGACTTTTAACGGCAGTTATAATGATTCGCCAAACTGGTCACCCAAAGGTGATAAGATCACCTTTGTCAGCCGTGCCGGAGATTTTACGATCTGCACAGTTGATACTACCGGTCGTAATCATCAGGTTTTGGCAATCTATGGCAACAACGAAAACCCGCATTATTCCCCGGATGGCAACCATATAATATTCTCATCAACCCGGCTTGGCCCCAGTGAGATTTACACGATGGACCTGTTTGGCAACAGCCAGAGAAGATTAACGGTCAGAGGCGGGATGTCCAATCCGGCCTGGGCGCCGTTTGAATGATAATTGGGAGGTAAAAGATAGAAAGCAAATAAGTTATCGGTTTATAGTTTTAGCTTGACGGTAATAATAAAATTCTTTAGAATAGCTAGATAAAGAAGAATATAACAAATAATAATTTGTACAAGGAGGAAGAAAATGAAAAGGCTTTTAATCCTAATGCTTCTGGCAACTTTGGCATTTATGTTTTTTGGATGCAAACCAAAAGTTGATCCGGTAGTTGAACAGCCCGTTGTTGTTGCACCAGAACCAGAGCCAGAACCAGAGCCAGTAGAGGTAATACCGGAAGTTATCCCAGTTGAAGATGCAGATTTTGTGGTCGTCTATTTCGATTTGGATAAATACAATCTGGTCGATGCGGCCAAGACGGCACTTGAAAACAACGCTCAGGTATTGAAAGACAATCCGTCAGTGATGGTTAAAATTGAAGGTCATTGCGATGAACGCGGTACCGTTGAGTATAACTTGTCGCTTGGAGAGAAACGTGCCAAAGCGGCTATGGATTATATGATCGATCTTGGTGTTGCCTCAAGTCGACTCGATATGGTCAGCTATGGAAAAGAGCGGCCGATCGATAATGGGCACAATGAAGCGGCCTGGTCCAAAAACCGCCGGGCGGCCTTTATTGTAATCTCCCAGTAACCGCAGATTGATACTATGACAGGTTATAAAAACAAAACAGCCGCTCTTATTTTAATGGCGGCTGTTCTAATGTTAGTCGGCTGTGCGATGAAACGTGATGTCATTCGGATCGAAGAGCGGGTGATGGAAATCCGTTCGGGACAGCGTGATACCCAGCGTCAGATCGATCGGATTGATTCGCTTCTGACCAATGACTCCGATGAAATGGTTAAACTGCGCGCAGAGTTTAGAAGCACGGTCAGCAGTCTTCTCGAAGAGATGCAGCAGATCCAGGCGAGCTTTAACGACCTGCAGGACAAGGTCAGTTATATGGCAACCAGCGATCAAAAACAGGTGTTTGTTGGAACACGACCAACGACGGCAACCGATTCCGCCGATACGACGGGAACCGAATCAGCTCCTCCCGGTGTTGATTGTCAGGAGCTGTACGATGAGTCATTTATCGAAATCAGGCGCGGTCAGTATGAAGATGCCATCAAAGGATTCACCGATTATATGCAGTACTGCGGCACCAAAGATCTGGCCGACAACGCCCGCTTCTGGATCGGTGAGGCATATTATTCGATGGAAAAATATCCGGAAGCTATCCGCGAGTTCCGACAGTTGGAAATCAATTTTTCGACATCTGAAAAACGTCCGGGCGCATTATACAAGATGGCCCGCTCTTATGAGGAACTGAATGAGCTCAATGATGCCAAGGCGACATTTCAGAAACTGGTCGAAAATTATCCGGGAACACTCGAAAGTGAGCAGGCCAAAGAGAAGT
>JAUVBC010000179.1 GCA_030591405.1 Candidatus Zixiibacteriota bacterium | reverse complement strand
AGGGATTCAATTTTATCGTATTCTGTCTCAACACAGATAACGTGTCCGTCTGGTCCCACCATCCGAGCCATTCCGAGACTGAAATAACCGTTTCCAAAACCAATATCAAGAACTGTCATTCCTGGTCTGATGAAATTCGCCAGAATTTTCCTGGGGTTGTGAAAAAGGCTCCTCAGAGTGCAACAGAATATATGGTCAAGCCAGTGAGAGTAGAATCGGTTGGCCACATTATCTCCTTTCTTCTAAAGACCTATGTATCTCAAATAAATTATTTACCTTCCCGTTTAGCAACGTAGACTCTAAATTGCATATCATCGCAATCCTTATCTCCCCCGCGCATCAGAATCCTTTGCATCTTCAGGTTATCAAACCCATTATCTCGTAAAATGCTGGTGATATATGCATTACTATGTGTGAATATTGCCACACCCCAGGAAGTAGGCATCTTTGAATAGTTTTGCAGGTCCTCACTCATTGCCTTATCTTCCTTAGAGTTCTTAGCCGCAACAGTGAAGGCAAAGATACCTCCTGATTTGATAATACGCGAAGCCTCTTTCACGATTGCATTCAATTCGCCAAAAAAGTGAAAAACGCCGCTGGAAATTACATGGTTAAAGTAACCGTCCGAGTAAGGAAAAGGTGTTTCTCGCAGATCAAAGATTGTCAACTCCTTCGCAAAAGCTTTCGATTCACAAATCTTCAGCATTTCAGTAGACCCATCAAATCCAAAAACTTCCAAACCCGCTTTGGCAAATGGCAGGGAGGCAAGACCGGTGCCTATCCCTATATCAAGTAAGCGTTCATGAGCCTTTACGTAATCAAAGCTCATACCAAAAAGTATATCATGACCGAAATATTCGTATTCACGGACTTGTTGATCATACTGAGCTGCTTCTTTATCATGTGCACTTATATGATCTCTTTTTTTCATTTTCTAATTTCTCATGCTGCCGCGCAACTTCTGTTTACGCGGATTAAACACATCATCTTTCGCTTTAGACAAATTACCTTAATATAAAAATCACCGTCCCAGTATTTCATTAACTAATCACAAGATAGAGAATTCAGACTTAAAATGCAAATTTGATTGGTGAGAGTGCTTATTGATCGGTAAGTGAAAAATACCAGCTCATTAATGAGAAATCATAGGTATAGCATACCTAACTGGTGACATAGCAAGCAGTTACATAAAGCTCCCCCGGCAAGACTCGAACTTGCGACCCGCTGATTAACAGTCAGCTGCTCTACCAACTGAGCTACAGGGGAGTATAGATACTTCCAATATCGTCAATCTGACGATATTTTGCAGTCCACAATTATACTTTTTTTCTCAGTTTTGTCAAGCCGAAAAAAAGCGATAAATTAAATTATTCTATTTAATTTATTTATGTCACTTTCGTCTCTTCTGAGTAATCCCATTGAATTCCAGACAGTTAGGATGTTAGTCAGTTTTTTGGAACCTTAGACAAAATCGCTTTGTAAAACCAATACGAAGACGAACGCAAATACCGGTAAAAGCCGGAAGGAGTTAAAATGAGAACAAAACTATTAATATCTGTGTTATTGAGCGGAATTTTAATACTATTTGCCGCAAATTCCGTATTTGGTCAAACATCGGATATCTGGCTCGGCGTTTATGCCCAGACTATTGATGAAGACCTGATGGAGGCTTTTAATCTCGATCATAATCGGGGCGCGCTTATAAAGCAGGTTGTTCCAGACTCACCGGCAGATGAAGCTGGTTTAAAGCAGGGTGATATTATTATCAAACTGGGGGATAAAGAATTAATTGATTCCGATGATCTCTCCAAAACTGTAATGGCGATGAGTCCGGGTGATGATGTTGATATCCTGATAATTCGAGACGGCAAAGAGAAAACTGTTCAAGCCACGCTTGGTTCTGGTGATAAAGATAATTTTCCGCCAAAACAGATATTTAAATGGTTTGGCAAACAGAATCAGGGTGGACCACATTCAAAATTTAGGACCTATACTTTTGATGAAGATGATTTCAAAAATAGCTATATCGGTCTCAATCTGGAAAAACTTACTGATCAACTTGGTGAATACTTTGGCGTCAAAGATGGCAATGGAATCTTAATTACCGAGGTTATCGAAGATTCTCCGGCAAAAGAAGCCGGGCTGAAAGCGGGAGATGTTATCATCAAAGTTGACGGCGAAGAGATTGTCGATATTTCTGATATTCAAAAAGCTGTCCGCCAAAAAGAGAAAGGCGAGGAAGTTGAGATAACATTACTTCGCAATAAAAAGAAAAAGGAATTAACTGTTGAAGTGGCCGAGGTTCCTGAAAGTCTTAATCAGCCGTTTATGTATCACCTTCCCGATCCGGATAATTTCCATTCCTTTACGCCGAATATGAAAGGGAAGTTTTATGGTGATTGGGATGAAAAAGGGTTATCTGGCGATGAAAATAAGGAGGCGATGAAGAAAATGCAAAACGAAATTGATGGGCTGAAAAAAGAGCTAAAAAATATTCAGGATAAAATAAATTAGTGATAAAAAACCCCTGTTTCTTAATTACTTCCTAAACCGCCGCCCCGGGCTGAAAATGACCGGGGCTTTTTTTATTGCCTAAAAAGATATTGAGTTGTATAATCCGTTTAATATTCAGGGAGTTATAGAATGGCTAATTTGACCGTTGGGAAATTTTATAAAGAACGCAAAGATATTTTCGACCTGACTCTTTTAAATTCAGAAGTAGGTCTGGAAAGGGCTATTACAAATTCCGAGATACATCGCCCCGGTCTGGCTCTGACCGGTTTTTTTGAACGATTCCCCAGTCAACGTGCCCAGATTCTGGGCGAAACCGAAATGACTTTTTTAAAACAACTGGATCAGGATACTTTGGTGAAAACCGCCGAAAAGGTTTTTTCTTCAAATATTCCATTTATGATCACATCAAAAGGAATCACTCCGCCAATTGATTTACTGACTGCTGCCGATAAATATAAAACGGCCATATTTTCCTCCCGGCTGACCACTTCTGAGCTGACCAATAGACTCTCGATTGTTCTTGATATGATTTTTGCTCCATCGACAACTTTGCATGGAACGCTGGTTGATGTCTACGGTGTCGGTTTGTTATATACTGGCAAATCGGGAATCGGAAAATCTGAAATTGCCCTTGATCTGGTTGAGCGGGGACACCGTTTGGTCGCCGATGATGTTATAAAAGTATTTCGTAAATCTCCTGATCTTTTGATTGGAACCGGCGCCGAATTATTGGGGCACCACATGGAAATACGCGGGATAGGTATCATTGATGTTGAAAAACTGTTTGGTATTCGTGCTATCAGACTTCAAAAAAGAATTGAAGTTGAGGTTCATCTGACCCAGTGGAGCGACGATATGGAATATGAAAGATTGGGTATTGAAGATCACCAAACGACGATGCTGGGGATAAATATTCCGCAGGTTAATATCCCGATCTCGCCCGGGAAAAATATTACGGTGATATCCGAAGTGGTCGCGATGAACCACATGTTAAAAAGTTATGGTGAAAATTCGGCGGCTGATTTTTCGAAGCGGCTTTCGGAGCGGTTGCAGCGCCAAACGATGATCAAAGATTATCTCGAATCTGATTACGAATAATATTGTTAGATAGTACAATAAAAACCGGTTAAAGTATTAACCGGTTTTTTTATTACTTTGAATTTTTGGCTAATCTATTCAACAAATTCCATCTTAAAAACCTTGAACAGGAATGAATAAATATCAGCAACTTCTTCAATAATTTTTTGAGTCGGTTTACCGCCGCCATGTCCCGCTTTGGTTTCGATCCGGATTAATATCGGATTATCTCCGCCATCTTTGGCCTGTAGTTCAGCGGCGAATTTTTTCGCATGGGATGGGACAACTCTGTCATCAGTATCGGCAGTAGTTATCAAAGTCGGTGGATAGACGGTTCCCTGTTTTACATTATGATATGGCGAGTAGGCGTAAAGGAAATTAAAATCGACCAGACTGTCATCGGCGTTACCATATTCGCCGACCCACCAGCGGCCGACACCAAGCTTGTGAAAGCGTAACATATCGGTCAATGGCACTTCGCAGAGGACAGCGCCAAACAGGTCGGGACGCTGCACCACACATGAGGCAACCAATAAACCACCACCGCTGCCGCCTTCAATCGCGATTCTTTTATTGTTAGTGTATTTGTTTTCAATTAACCATTCGGCTGCACCATTGAAGTCATCATAAACATTTTGTCGGCCTTCTCGCATAGAGGCCTGATGCCACGCTTCGCCATATTCTATCCCGCCGCGAGTTACGGCCAGAACAAAGACGCCGCCATTTTCGATCCACATCGCTTTTGACAATGAAAAATATGGTGTTTGACAAGCCTGAAAACCGCCATATCCGTAAAGAATGGTCGGGTTCGTCCCATCCAGTACCAAATCCTTCTTATGCGTAATAAACAGAGGTATCCGGATCCCATCTTTGGAATCAAAAAACACCTGTTTGGTTTCAAAACCTGAAGGATCAAATTTGACTTCAGATTTACGATAGACACTTAACTCGGCTGACTCGAAATTGTACCGAAACGATGTGGCAGAATATATAAATGAAGCAAACGTAAAAAACATCTCGGTATCTTCACGTTTACCCGAAATGGAGTAAATCGAGCCGATAGTCGGCATTTGTATTTCTTTGTCAAAACTGCCATCAAGATTATATATTTTCAGTTGATAGTAGGCGTCATGCATATAGGTCAGGACAAACTGATTGTTAATAATTGACGCCGAAGATAAGACATCTTTGCTTTCAGGAATAATCTCTGACCAGTTTTCTTTGGCCGGATTGGTGATATCGATGGCAATAATTCGTCCGTTCTCGGCGCCAAAATCTGTTTTGAAATAGAATTTTGTACCATCATTGTCGATCAGGCTGTAGTTGGCATCAAAATCATCCAATAAACGGATAACTTCATCGTCACCATTTATCTTCAAGTAATAAATGCCATTCTCGCGATCAGTTCCGCGCCAGACGTAAATAACCAAATATTTACCATCCTCGGTAACCTGCGTGCCAAAACCAATTCGGTTATCTTCCGGGCGTTCGTAAATCAGCCTGTCTTCTGATTGATCTGTTCCCAGCGTATGCCAATACAATTTATTATAATAGGTTTCCTCGCCTGCCGGAACGGTGGCCGGGTCAGGGTAACAATCATAATAAAAACCGCTATTATCATGTTTCCAGGCGGGGGTGACAAAACGGGTAAATTTTATTATATCCTCAATCTTTTCACCGGTTTCTATACTCATAAAATGCAGAGTTTGCCAGTCACTTCCCTTTTCGGATAAACCGTATCCCATCAGTGAGCCGTCTTTGGTAAATGAGTATCTATTTAAAGAAATTGTACCATCATCGCTTAATT
>JAUVBC010000090.1 GCA_030591405.1 Candidatus Zixiibacteriota bacterium | reverse complement strand
GTTGATAGCTCACGCGAGGCCGAAATTGTTGATGTTCCGTTCCAGGCCGGTGATTCCGTAAAGGTTATTGATGGACCATTCGCAGATTTTTCGGGTTCTGTCAGTGAGGTTAATATGGAGCGAAAGAAGATAAAGGTGATGGTTTCAATTTTCGGTCGTCCAACGCCGGTTGAGCTTGACTTCCTTCAGATTGAAAAGGCAAAACAGAAAGCATAAGGTTTACTCATTATATAGAGAGTTGTGGAGAAATAAATTGGCAAAGAAAGTTGAAACGACGATAAAGCTTCAGATTCCGGCCGGTAATGCAAATCCGGCTCCGCCAGTTGGTCCGGCATTGGGTCAGCATGGTGTTAATATTATGGAATTTTGTAAAGCATTTAATGCCAAGACCAAGAGTCTTGGAGGTATTCTGACTCCGGTAGTGATTTCAGTTTATAAAGATAAAACATTCAGCTTTATTACTAAAACTCCCCCGGCGGCAGTCTTACTAAAAAAGATGGCCGGAATACCAAAGGCATCGGGAGAGCCGAATCGATTGAAAATCGGTAAGGTAACGATGAAAATGGTCAAAGAAATTGCTGAGACCAAGATGGAAGATTTAAATGCCGCTTCTATCGAAACTGCCATGTCAATGGTTATGGGCACGGCTCGTTCGATGGGCATTGAGATACAAGGGTAAATATTAATTCGTTAGTACCTGCTTTTATCACTTTGGTAACTGCAGGGAGAATAGGAGTTTTATGAAAAGATCAAAAAAACTGACCGAAGTTCGAGAGAAGGTTGACCGTACCAAGCGGTACTCACTCGAAGAGGCGGTCAAAACTATTAAAGAAAACAGCTTCTGCAAGTTTGATGAAACTGTTGAAATTATTGCTCGATTGGGAGTGAATCCCAAGCATGCTGACCAGATGGTTCGCGGCACCTGCGCGCTTCCAAATGGAACTGGTAAGAAGGTGCGGGTCCTTGTTTTTGCCGTTGGCGATAAAGAGGCTGAGGCGAAAGAAGCTGGCGCCGATTTTGTCGGCTCTGACGAATTTGTCGAGAAAATTCAGGGTGGCTGGCTCGATTTTGATGTCGCCGTAGCGACTCCTGATATGATGAAAATTATCGGACGATTGGGTAAGATTTTGGGTTCGCGCGGATTGATGCCGAATCCGAAGGCCGGAACCGTCACCATGAATATTTCCAAGGCAGTGAAAGAGCTGAAAGCCGGGCGTATCGAGTATCGTGTTGACAAGCAGGCGAATATCGCGATTGGCGTGGGAAAGCTCTCGTTTTCTGAAGAAAATATTGTTGAAAATATTAAGACTTTTATTAGCGCTCTGGTTAAGGCCAAGCCGGCCTCTGCAAAAGGAACCTATATGAAGGGTATTTCAATTAGTTCAACCATGGGTGTAGGAATTAAACTTGATCACCAAAGCCTGATGGCTGAATTGAAGAGATAGAGGATCTGATTATGGCAAAACCGGAAAAAATAAAAGCTGTAGGTGAACTCAAAGATTTGATGGAAGCAACTTCTTCTATCTTTGTCACCGACTATACTGGATTAAATGTTGCTGATATTACTGCGCTTCGGAAAAATTTGAGAGAAAATTCGGTCAAATATATTGTTGCTAAGAATACTCTAATGAAAATTGCTGCTACTGATGCGGGAATGGAAAATATCGTTGAGTATTTTCAGGGACAGACAGCTTTGGCATTTGGAGCCGATGACCCGACAATTGCGGCAAAAATACTTTATAAGTCTTTTAAAGATATTAAAAAGCCGGTTATCAAGGCGTTTGTTTTTGATGGCCAGCTATTTCCCGGAGTTGAAATTACTCGTCTGGCCGATCTGCCATCGCGTGAGGTTTTACTTTCGCAGATAGTTATGTCGGTGGAAGCACCCATAAGTAATATTGTGTCATCTTTGGATGCTGTTTTTCATGAGTTGTTGGCAACGGTGGATGCCTTGGGGGCATCCAAAGCATAGAGGATAGAAATAATTTGGGCATTTTGTGGTTATGCAAATCATGCTTCTAAGTGGGCGCCCACCCATTTGATTTGAGGTAACGCAGATTAAATTGAACTGAAGTATCGAAAGGATAGAAAAAGTGTCAGAGAATAAGGTTATCGAAGAGATTGTCGAAAAAATATCGACATTATCGGCTATGGACCTGGCAGACTTGTCCAATGCCATTCAGGATAAATTTGGTGTAACACCTATGGCTGCCGTGGCCGCGGCTCCTGCCGCTGTTGCTGCCGCCGAAGTTGAAGTGCAGACAGAATTTACCGTTATGTTAAATGCTTGTGGTGATAAGAAAATTCAGGTTATTAAGGTCGTGCGCGAATTGACCGGCTTAGGATTGAAGGAAGCCAAGGCAGTGGTTGACGAAGCCCCGTCCAAGGTCAAAGAAGGCATTTCTGAAGATGAAGCCAAAGCGGCTATTGAGAAACTTCAGGAAGTCGGAGCGCAGGTAGAGATAAAGTAAAGTATTTTTTGAGGAAGGGAACTTTTAAGTTCCAAAGCTGTTTTTACCGGATACGGTTTGGGCTAGCGCCCAAACCGATAACAATGTCCGGCGAAAGTTCTGTAGAGGAAAAGCTCCGCAGACATTAATTTGTCGGGAGAAAACGAAAGTTAAAACAGATTCGCCGAATGCGGTTTATTTGCATTTATAGTCGTCCTAATTAAAATCTGTTTTAAACAATGAAGTTAGTGATATCATGCCTTTAAGTATTATTGGAGGATATTGATTTGGCACTCGTAGAAAAACAGGGCGTACTGACATACGGGAGTAGAATAGATGCGGTCGATATGCCGAATTTGCTTGATGTCCAGTTGGAGTCGTATGAGCATTTTCTGCAACAAAATATTCAGCCGGATAAGAGGGAAAATCAGGGTCTGCAACAAATTTTTAATGATATTTTTCCTGTTACTGATATTAAGAAAAACCATTCTATGGAGTTTGTCAGCTATTCTCTTGGGAAACCGAGATATTCTATTGATGAATGCCGCGAAAGGAATATGACCAATGCGGTTCCGCTTCGTGCAACTTTGAGGCTGATTACAAAAGAGGGTGAAGAGGATAAAAAAGAGGTCAAAGATATTATTGAGCAGGATGTTTATCTGGGCGAGCTGCCTCTGATAACCCGCTGGGGAACTTTTGTAGTTAATGGTTCCGAACGAGTGATTGTGGGACAGTTGCATCGTTCACCCGGTGTCTTTTTTAATGAAAGCACTCATCCTAATGGAAAACTACTCTATTCTGCTCGAATTATTCCGTATCGGGGTAGCTGGCTTGAGTTTAAAATTGATATTAATGATATCATGTATGTTACCATTGATTCCAGGCGCAAAGTTCCCATTACAACTTTACTTCGGGCCATTGGCTATGCAACTGATGAAGAATTACTCAGTACTTTTTATAAAATTGATAAGATAACTCTGTCGAAAGTCAAGGATGAAGATATAATTGATCATCACCTTGCCGAATCGATTGTTGATAAAAAAACCGGCGAGATTATCGCCGCCGCCTGCGAATTAATTACTGAAGATCTTTTGGCTACTATCAAAGAAGCAAAAATCAAAAATATTACTATTGTGGTCAAGGAAAACTCGCGTGATGCTCTGGTGATTATCAACACCATTAATAAAGATGCCACTAAATCCCGCGAAGAAGCACTCGGTAAAATTTATTCCTTGCTAAGACCGGGTGATCCGCCGACGATGCAGATCGCTGAGGCTTTGGTCGAACGGCTATTTTTTAATACTAAAAGATATGATCTTGGTGAAGTCGGCCGGTATATGATAAATCAGCGGCTGGGGCTTGATATTCCATTGACCACAACCGTCCTGGATATTAAAGATTTTAAAGCTATTATTACATATTTGATGGATCTTCGTAACGGACGGGGATTCCTTGATGATATTGATCACCTTGGCAATAGACGTGCCCGGACAATTGGGGAACTACTTTCCAACCTGTTTTCTGTTGGCCTTTCAAGAGTGGCCAAATCTATCAGGGAAAGATTATCGCTCAAAGATTCCGAAGGCGTTACGCCGCAACTTTTGATAAATGCTCGTACTGTTTCGGCTGTGGTGGAGACCTTTTTTGGCTCATCGCAGCTATCGCAATTTATGGATCAAACCAACCCGCTCTCCGAATTAACTCATAAGCGTCGTCTTTCGGCTCTGGGTCCGGGCGGTCTTACTCGTGAGAGAGCTGGCTTTGAAGTCCGTGACGTTCATCACACTCATTATGGCAGACTCTGTCCGATTGAAACCCCTGAAGGTCCCAATATTGGATTGATAGCATATCTGGCGACTTTTGCCCGGATTAATAAATATGGCTTTCTTGAGACCCCTTATAGAAAAGTAAAAAACAGCAAATTAACCAACGAAGTTACTTACTTGTCGGCTGATGAAGAAGATAGGTATATTATTGCTCAGGCTGATGAAGAGATCAACGATAAGGGCGAGTTAGTAAAACCGCTTATTACAGCCAGAAGTCGTTCCGATTATCCGGTTGTTACTCCTGACAAGATCAATTATATAGAGGTTTCGCCAAAGCAGATAGTTTCTGTTGCGGCCTCACTTATTCCGTTTTTGGAACATGATGATGCCAACCGCGCATTGATGGGTTCAAATATGCAGCGTCAGGCAGTCCCACTCCTTATTACCGACTCACCGGTGGTTGGCACCGGTATGGAGCGTAAGACCGCCACCGATTCAGGGGCGGCCGTAATCGCAGAACAATCGGGTAAAGTAGTTTATGCGTCTGCAAATAAAATTGTTGTTGAGCCTGATATTAAGCCAGATTCCGACGAATTGGGATATTTGGAGAATGATGAATATAATTTGACTAAGTTTCGTCGTTCTAATCAGGATACCTGCATTGATTATAGACCATTGGTTAAAGAGGGCGATTTGGTTAAGACGGGTGACGTTTTGGCCGACGGGCCAGCCACACAGAATGGCGAATTGGCGCTCGGTTCTAACGTTTTGGTCGCATTTATGCCTTGGCGTGGATACAACTTTGAGGATGCTATTATTATTTCGGAGAGACTCATTCGGAATGATATCTTTACCTCGCTTCATATAGAGGAATATGAGCTGCAGGTACGTGATACCAAACGTGGTTCGGAGGAGATAACCAGAGAAATTCCCAACGTTTCCGAAGAGGCGCTCCTTAATCTTGACGAAAAGGGAATTGTCAGGGCCGGCGCAGAAATCGAGGCCGGTGATATTTTAGTCGGCAAGGTGACACCTAAAGGTGAAACCGAGCTGTCTCCTGAGGAAAGATTGCTTCGTGCTATTTTTGGTGAAAAGGCAGGAGATGTAAAGGATGCTTCCTTAAAAGCACCGCCGGGGATGAAAGGTATTGTGATCGATACCAAAATATTCTCCAGAAAAGAAAGAACTGACGAAGCCAAGAAAAATGAAAAAGCTGAAATAGCCCAGGTAAAAAGGGCATTTAATAAGCTAAGGCTTCAGATTGTTGGTCATCGTAATAAAAAACTCGGTGAGGCGCTGGATAAAAAGACCAGCCATTCGATTCGTTCTAAAATTGATAATTCAATTCTGATTAGAGCCGGACATAAATATGATGCGGAATTTCTGGCAACTTTTGACTTTGATTCGGCCTTCGCCGCTGATGGTTATTGTGATGATGAAAAGATAAATAAAAAAGTAAATAAGATTCTTAAGAAGGCCGAAGCGATTCTGACTGCTCGCGAATCTGACATGAATATCGAGGTTGATAAGATTATCCGCGGCGCCGAATTGCCACCAGGCGTTAAACAACTGGTTAAGGTTAAGGTTGCCATTCGGAGAAAATTATCAGTTGGTGACAAAATGGCTGGCCGTCATGGTAACAAAGGTGTTGTTTCCAAAATCGTGCCTGTTGAGGATATGCCATATCTTAAGGATGGCACGCCGATTGATATTCTGCTAAATCCGTTGGGCGTTCCGTCTCGAATGAATGTTGGTCAGATTCTTGAGACACATCTGGGATGGGCGGCCAAAGAGTTAAATATAAAGGTCAAGACTCCGGTTTTCGATGGCGCCAAACTTCCTGAAATCAAGGAGATGTTGAAAAAGGCGGGTCTTCCTGAAAGCGGAAAAATCACACTTTATGATGGATATACCGGTAAGCCGTTTGATAGCGAAGTTACCGTTGGTATTATTTATATGTTGAAGCTTTTGCATCTGGTGGATAATAAAATTCACGCTCGCTCGATTGGACCATACAGTCTTGTTACCCAGCAGCCTTTGGGCGGCAAGGCACAGTTTGGCGGCCAGCGTTTTGGTGAGATGGAAGTATGGGCGATGGAGGCGTATGGCGCAGCCTATGCTCTGCAGGAGCTTTTGACCGTCAAATCTGATGACGTTGTTGGACGAAGCAAAGTTTACGAAGCGATTGTTAAGGGTGAAAATCCTCCGGAACCAGGGATTCCGGAATCGTTTAACGTTCTGGTTAAAGAACTTCAGGCATTGGGTCTTGATGTCAAATTGCTTGAAAAATAGAGATTGATGAAAATGGTGTATTGCAAATTTATAGGAAAATATAAACCGCTTGGCGGTGATTATATAAAAGGAGTTTAATGGTGGCTACCTTTCCCACAAACACACCACGTACCCAGCAGAAAAGGGCCGCTAAATTTTCTGCCATTCAGGTCCAACTGGCTTCTCCTGAGACGATTCTTTCGTGGTCGTTCGGCGAGGTCTTGAAACCTGAAACAATTAATTATCGATCTTTCAAACCGGAAAGAGACGGACTTTTCTGTGAGCGTATTTTTGGCCCGGTTAAAGATTGGGAATGTAATTGCGGTAAATACAAAAGAATCCGTTTTCGCGGAATTGTTTGTGATCGCTGCGGTGTAGAAGTTACTCAGTCGAAGGTGCGTCGTGAAAGAATGGGTCATATCGATCTGGCGGTGCCGGTAACACATATCTGGTTCGTAAAATCGTTACCGTCAAGAATAGGGAACTTACTTGATTGTTCCGTCAGAGATCTGGAAAAGATTCTCTATTATGAATCATATATAATGATTGATCCGGGCAATACTTCCTATCATGAGAGAGATATTGTTTCTGAAGAAGAATATATTGAGCTCGAGGAAAGCGGCAAAAAATTCAAGGCTGGAATGGGTGCTGAGGCTGTTAAAGAGATTTTAGGTCAGATGGATATGGATGAAATATCGATTAACCTGAGAGCTCAGGCCAAAGTGGAAACATCGGTTCAGAGAAGAAAAGATGCCTTAAAGCGGTTAAGAATCGTAGAGGCATTTCGTCAGTCAAATAACCGACCGGAGTGGATGATCCTCAGTACAATTCCGATTATTCCTCCTGATCTTCGCCCATTAGTTCCGCTTGAAGGTGGTCGTTTTGCTACTTCGGATTTGAACGACTTGTATCGTCGAGTTATAAATAGAAATAACCGACTTAAAAAACTAATAAATATTCAGGCTCCCGATGTAATTCTAAGAAATGAAAAAAGAATGCTTCAGGAAGCTGTCGATGCGCTGTTGGATAATGGCCGCCGGACTCATTCGGTTCGTGGCGATTCCAAGCGCCCGCTTAAGTCTTTGTCTGACCTTCTAAAAGGTAAACAGGGAAGATTCCGTCAGAACCTGCTTGGTAAACGTGTTGACTATTCCGGTCGTTCAGTTATTGTGGTTGGTCCTGAACTGAAGATTGGTGAGTGCGGATTACCAAAAAATATGGCTCTGGAGCTGTTTAAACCGTTTATCATTATGAAACTGGAAGAAAAAGGATATGTCCAAACGGTAAAATCGGCCAAAAAGCTGGTAGAACGGGAGCGTCCCGAAGTTTGGGATATACTCGAAGAGATTATTACCGATCATCCTATATTTTTGAATCGTGCCCCAACTCTTCACCGTCTTGGTATTCAGGCTTTTTATCCCAGACTGGTCGAGGGCAAGGCGATAAGATTGCATCCGCTAGTGTGTGCCGCCTTTAATGCTGACTTTGATGGTGATCAGATGGCGGTTCATATTCCTCTTTCATTTGAAGCGCAATTGGAAGCTCGCCTATTAATGCTGGCAAGTAACAATCTTTTATTACCGTCTTCTGGACGACCGGTGGCGACACCTTCACAGGATATGGTAATCGGTTGCTACTATCTTTCAAAAATTC
>JAUVBC010000096.1 GCA_030591405.1 Candidatus Zixiibacteriota bacterium | reverse complement strand
AGTGTGAAATAAATATATATAGTTAACAATTAAGAGGTTCTGGGGCTACCTAAAAAAATCCAATTGTATAACAACGAGATAATATAATAGTTTCCGAATCTTTGGCAAGAGGGTATTTGCTTAGTGTGAAATAAATATAAATAGTTAACAATTAAGAGGTTGTGGGGCTATTTTTTTCTTTCTAATTCATTTTTCAGAAAATCTATAACCTCAACCGGAGTCGGATCGACTTTATTTAAAATGGCAAGATAATATGAGATGAAGTCACCAATCTGAATAAGGGAGAATATTCTCAAAAGAGAGGTCTTACCTTGTGCCAGAACTTCAACTATTTCGACATTCTGCTTTGAAATTATATCTTTAACAATTGACATCCGCTCCCTGATTTGAGCAAGATCGTCACGATTGCGAAGGAAGATCACAATAAGTTTATCTTTATAGCTCTTGATGATGTTCCAACCGACCAATTCATTATGATTGAATTCGGCAAATTGATTATTATAGGCAAGACATTTAGCGTTTTCACAAATCTGACCTTTCCACCGGGTGCCAACCGTATCGGTCAGTTCCGGACCGGAATAGATAATAGGGATTTTGCCGTAAATCTTTTCAGCGATCGCTTTGGCCCGGTTATTGTCAGATTCAATTTCTGCGGCGTAAAGTTCGCGAAATTCTTTTAGTCCGGTAATTAAAGTGGATATCTTTTCTGAGACGTCATCGATAAAACCGAGTTTGGCCATTAGAAAAAGAAGCGGCACAAATGAATATCCCAAAGCAGTGCGGGGAGGATAACCGTCCGGAAGCTGAATAAATGGTAGATTATTAATTTTGGCAATTTGACCAATCTTACCGCCGGTACTGAAGCAGACTATTTTGGCCTTTTTCGCCAGAGCCTCGTTAAGCGCCGCAAGAGTTTCTTCGGTATTACCTGAATATGAAGAGATGACAACCAGCGTATTTTCATTAACAAAACCGGGGAGAGCATAGTGACGGCAGACAACAAATGGAACCTCAAGTTTCCCGGCCAGATAGGTTCTGACTGTATCGCCACCGATAGCGGAACCGCCCATTCCGGCAACAACAATATTTTTTAAACCTGAAAAATGATTGGTATCTATCTGTATCTTCGATCCGATTTCCGCAGCTTTGGCCAACTGCTCCGGAAAGCGATATATTTTATCATACATGCCGGCAGGGTCCAGTTTTCTCATATCTTCAATTGAATTGAGCAAAATTATTCTCCGGCTATTAAAGAGAGGTTGAATTCGGTCAGCCTTTTTTCAACATCTTTGACGTTTGCTAATTTCATGATATCATCGGCTAATAATCTGGCCGCTTCAATCTCAATTTTTGCGATTATTTCTGAAGCTTGGTTTAACTGTGAAGGGTTCATCGATAACTGATCAATGCCAAATCCGATAAGCAATGGAATAGTAAGGGGGTTGCCAGCCATCTCGCCGCAGAGAGTTACCGGGATATTATGTTTATGAGCCGCCGCTATACTATTTTTTATCAGACTCAAAACCGATGGGTGAAATGAATTAAACAGACCGATAAGTTTCTGGTTGTCCCGATCGGTGGCCAGAGTGTACTGAGTCAGATCATTTGAGCCGATTGAAAAGAAATTTACTTTAGACGCCAGCATATCGGCCATTATTGCCGCCGAGGGGACCTCGATCATGATACCAATTTCTATTTTTGAATTAAATTGTATTTTATTTTTTCTTAATTCGACCATTGAGCGTTTTATCTGTCCGAGGGCTCGATTAAGTTCCGGTAAATCGGTAATCATCGGCAGCAGAATTTTGACATTGCCTCGATTTGAAACTCTCAATATGGCACGAATCTGGTCCCTGAAAATTCGCGGATTTCCAAGTGAAGCTCTAATGCCGCGCCAGCCAAGCGCCGGATTATTTTCCTGGACCGCATTTTGATCTTTGAGGAACTTATCGGAACCGAGATCAAAAGTTCTAATGACCAATTCCCGTGGGTAGTACTGTTTTGCCACCGAATCATAAACTTCAAACTGCTCATCTTCTGACGGGAAATGACCCTGTTGCAAATAAAGAAACTCAGTTCGGTATAAACCGACGCCGATATTATGCGCGGATAATATTTTGTCTATCGGGCCGGGGATATTAATATTAGCGGCGACATTTATTTCTACCTTATCTTTTGTTTTCCGAGGGAAATCAGATAGTTTTTTTAGCTGGGTTATCGGAAGTTCCTTGAGTTCGGCTCCCTTTTTCCGGATTTGGTTCCATTCATCTTCCGGCGGATTAATGGTAATCTGTCCTTTTTCACCATCAACAATCAATCTGTCGCCGGATCGGATCTTCATATGAACCTGTCTGACGCCGGTAACAGTCGGGATAATAAGTGATCGCGCAATCAGAGCCATATGAGAGTTGGGACTGCCTTCGGCGGTGACAATAGCACGAGCGTCACGTTCAAAAAGATTTAATATCTCAGCCGGCGTAAAAAGTCTGCCGACAAAAATACAATCTTTGGAAAACTGCGAAAACTCGCTTTCAGATTGTCCGGTTAAATATCGTAAAACTCGGTGGGAAACCGCTTCAATATCGGTTACCATCTGACGCATATAAGGATCGCGCGAACGTTGCAGAGGCAGCATGTTATTTTCAACCTGCATGCTGTAAATATATGCCGCACTTTTATGTGTCTTTTTGATTTCGTCCTTTACTTTATTTAAAAATGCGGTATCGGATGCAATCAGAACCTGTGAATCAAATATTTTTGCGACCGGACCGCCGATTTTTGCATCGGCTGTTTTCTGACATTTACTCAGTTCTTTCAGAGTCTTTTCCACGGCGGTATCGAGTTGGGACATTTCATTTTCAATCTGAGAATCTTCTATTGTCCGTTCCTCGATTGATTGTTCCCACCTGTAAATAACTCGGGCGATACCATAGGCGATACCGGGCGAAGTCGAGATACCTTTTATGATCACGGTTTTTTTATCTGTTGTCATAATCATTTACTTATAAACGGCAGCGTGCAAATTGATCCGGAATAATAAAACAAATTACAAGTATTTCAAATCGCCAAATCCGGAACCAACCAACTGGACCAAATCCTTCACCGCCTCCTTTTCATCCTCACCATCAGCAAATATTATTAGTTTTGAGCCCATTTCCGCCGCCAGCATCATAACTCCCATAATAGACTTGCCATTTACTTTAAGTCCGTTTTTCTCGATGAAAATCTCGGACTTAAATTTAGAGGCGTGGCTGACAAACATGGCTGCCGGACGAGCGTGCATGCCGAGCCTATTACTGACTGTTGTCGTATCCTGCGTCATTTATTATGATAAATCTAAAATATATCTTTTCCCAGATAATTCTTTTACAATTCCTTTTAGCTCCAGCGCCAGAAGAATCGGCATCAGATCCGGCACCGGTCTGTTCACCTCACGAGACATAATATCTATATGTATAGGATTTTCATCAAATAAATCAACAATCATTTTTTCCGATTTTGTTAATTCTAATTCTTTTTGGATTTTGACTATTTTCAAATTTCCCTTGAGTCGCGGTAATTGCTCGAAAAGGTCTTCCACCGAAGTCAAAATAGCAGCACCTTCTTTAAGAAGTCGGTTGGTTCCTTTACTGGTGGCCAGGCGGGGTGATCCCGGAACCGCAAAAACTTCGCGATTCTGTTCCAGGGCATGATTCGCAGTCGAAAGCGCACCCGATTTCTCGGCCGCCTCGATAACTATTATAGCTTGTGATAATCCGGAAATAATTCTATTTCGTCTTGGGAAATTTGGTCCGATCGGAATTGTTTCTGGCAAAAATTCTGATATAATAGCGCCTGAAGCAACTATTTTTCGTGCAGTTTCTCTACCTTCGGGGGGGTAGATAATATCAAGCGATGAGCCAAAAACTGCCAGAGTCCGACCATTGGTCCTGAGGGCTCCTCGATGAGCGCAGGTATCAAGTCCCCGTGCCATACCGGACACAACTGTTATGCCATTTTCGGCCAAAGCTGCTGCGGTATTTTCTGCGAAGATTCGGCCGTTTTCTGAGGCTGATCTTGAGCCAACAATTGCGATGGAATTATTATCTGCCTCGGTAAAAGTGCCTTTATAAAACAGATAAACAGGCGGATCATGGATGTTTTTTAGGGCAGTTGGGTAATTCGGATCAGAGTAAAGGAAATATCTCCAATCGAGTTTTTCGATTCTATCGGCGATTTCCTCGGCTTTTTTTCGATTCTGGTTTTCCTTGATTCGTGAGGCAACCGCGCGGCTTATTCCCGGAATGTCGGCCAGAAGACTGACCGGGCTGCCTAATACTTTTTCGGCGGAACCGATGGTAGCAAGTAACTGGTGAATTCGTCTTACCCCAATGCCGTCAATTTGGCCAAGGACAATTAGATCAATTAAAAGCTCTTTTCTATTTTTGTCTGTCAAGCTCATATTCTATTCGTTTTAAAAGCTCTTCCTTGCCGGCTTTAGTAACCCCTGAAAAAGTAATATAATCATCTTTCCGCTTTTTTAATATCTTTTTTAGATCACTTTCTTCAATCAGATCGATCTTGTTTAATACCATTATATACGGTCGTTTGGCCAGTTTTGAATCAAAATTTGCCAGCTCAGTTTTCAATAATTCAAATGTTTCATCAATTTTCCCTTCAAAGATATCTATTAAATAAATAATCACGCGGGTTCTTTGAATATGTTTTAAAAACTGAATACCGAGACCTTTTCCAGCTGATGCCCCTTCAATTATTCCCGGAATATCAGCCATCACAAATGATTTGAAATCCCTCAGTCCAACAATCCCCAGATTTGGAATCAAGGTTGTAAACGGGTAGTTGGCCACTTTAGGGCGGGCATCGGAGAGCACCGAAAGCATCGTTGATTTCCCGGCGTTAGGCAGTCCCACCAATCCGACATCGGCGAGCAATTTTAGCTCAAGCGAAACCTTGAATGATTTTCCCGGGCGTCCATCCTCTGCGTTGCGGGGAGTCTGATTAGTTGATGTTTTAAAATGGTCATTGCCATGTCCGCCGCGGCCGCCTTTGGCAATAAGAAACTCTTTATTATCTTCATCAAGATCGGCAATAATTGCTCCATCTTCGAGATTTTTGATAATTGTTCCCTGGGGAACCTGGACTATCACATGTTTGCCCGAACGGCCGGTTTTTAAGGCACCATTACCCGGACGGCCACTTTCAGCCTTTACCTTTTTTTTGTATCTGAAATCAAGCAGGCTGGAAATATTGCTGTTGGCCACAAATATAATATTGCCGCCTCGTCCGCCATCGCCGCCGTCAGGTCCGCCCTTGTTGATAAATTTCTCGCGACGAAATGATATACATCCGGGGCCGCCATTTCCGGAAGTAACCTCTATTTCTGTGTAATCTATAAACATATATTTATCCTGATATTAATATCCAAAAAGGAAACATCTGTATCAATAATAAAACAGTAATGGAACCTTATTTCTTCGGTAATTAAGTATGATTAAAAGATCGGGTCAATCACTTTTTAATGTAATCGGCCAGCCTTTGTCTGAATTCATTGCGGTCAATATCTTTTTCGAGCATCCCATTAAAAGCAATCGATATTTGGCCGGTCTCCTCTGATACCACCACCGTGACTGCATCGGATACTTCAGTAATACCAATTGCCGCCTTATGGCGCATTCCGAATAATCTACGATAGCGGGGGATCTGGGTTAGCGGAAGGGTACAGGCGGCGGCGGCGATTTTTTCACCTTGGATTATTGCGGCACCATCATGAAGCGGGGTATATGGTGTAAAAAGGGTGGTCAATATTTCCGAGGAGAGATTGGAGTTTAACTCTTTGCCGGTTTCAATGTAGTTTCTTAGACCGGTTGATTTTTCGATAACAATCAAACCGCCATAGCGAAGCTCCGACAATCTTTTTACCGCCTGAGATATTTCACCCAGCGATTTCCATTCCTCGACTTTGGTTAGTGTCTGGAAAATCCGGGAGTGACCCATCTGTGCCAGCATCGAGCGAAGTTCCGGCTGGAAAACGATTACCATAACAATAAAACCGATTGTGGCGAGATTGGTAAAAAGCCATGACAGCCCTTCAAGCTGAAACCAGAATGCGATAAATGCGACCAAAAATATCAAAACCAGCCCGGTCACCATCTGCGCCGCGCGGGTTCCTTTCATCAGGGCCAACAGCTGATAGATGATAAACGATACTATCGCAATATCAAGCATATCGATCAGACGGAATGTTAAAAATCCGACTTGAAACAGTTCCATTTCAGCAGGTCTCCTTTAGAGCCTTTAACAGTTTTATCGCTTCGATTGTTTCGGCGATATCATGCACTCTTAATATATCGACACCATTTTGAATGCCTGTAATCGCGGCCGCCAGTGATCCGCCGATTCTTTTTTCGGCAGATTTTTTATCACCGGTAATCATCCCGATAAACGATTTTCGCGATGGGCCCAAGAGAACCGGACAGCCGAATGTTTTAAATTGTCCGATTTTGTTTATTAATACTAAATTGTCAGCCAGCTTTTTGCCGAAACCGATTCCGGGGTCTAATATTATTTTTTCCCGCGGGATACCGTTGTTGAGACAAAAATGTATTCGTTCGGAGAAAAACTGCATTATTTCGTTAACACAATCAAAATATATCGGATCGACCTGCATCGTTTTTGGTTGGCCGAGCATATGCATCAATACCACCGGTATTTTATTCTCTGCAACAACATCAACCATTTCGTCATCAAACCGCAATGCAGAAATATCATTGACAATATCGGCTCCGGCTGAGATCGCCTGCGAGGCGACTTCGGCTTTAGTCGTATCGATTGAAATTGGGATAGTCGAATGTTCGCGAATTTTTTTAATTATTGGGATGACCCGTTTTAATTCTTCATCCATTGAAACCGGATCGGAACCGTGTCGTTATGATTCCCCGCCGAGATCGATAATATCTACTCCATCTTTGACCATCTGTTGCGCAAACGACAAAGCCTCTTTGATACCGGCGTATTTGCCGCCGTCAGAGAATGAGTCAGGGGTGACATTGAGAATCCCCATCACCAGCGGTCGGTCGAGTTTGAGCAGACGCCGATTAGGAAGCTCAATTTTATCTGTTCTATTTCTGTTTTCCGTAAGCATATTCACCATCGACTAACAACGTTAGTCCCGATTCCATCAACGTTATATCGCCTTTTTTGACGTCATTCCCGCGCAGGCGGGAATCCATCTTTCAGGTTTGGAAAATTCGTCACCCAATTTAAAGTGGGCGGCAGACGCCCTCGTCTGCCCCATTAAACATCCAATTCAATATAGAATATTTTACAGCCACAGCAACCGAAATATTATAGGTGGGTCGGATATGCTTGCAGTTATATTTTTTATGCATTTATTCAAATCAATCCGCTAACCCACAGCAAATTATAGGTGCCCTGACTAAGTTTGGGAGGATGAATATATTGTAATAATTGTCGATATAGAAAAGTAGTCAGAGATAATATTTTAAATATTGCATCAAAGAGATTTCACAAGTTTGCAGGATATAAAAAAATGGCGCCGGATACAGATTTAGAAACTATTGATAAAATAATTGATAAGCTTGGTGAGTTGCCGGCTGCGCCGATTATTTTAAATAAAGTACTCAAACTGACATCCGATTTAAGATCGAATATCTACGATATCTCCAAATATATCTCGGCCGACCAGGCACTTACCGCCAAAGTTATCCATCTCTCTAACTCCCCCATATATGGCAGAATATTCGCAATATCTTCCTTAAATGAGGCAATCAAAGTATTGGGATTTAATCAGGT
>JAUVBC010000127.1 GCA_030591405.1 Candidatus Zixiibacteriota bacterium | reverse complement strand
TTGTGATTGCTCCGGGTGCGTCGTACCCGACCAAGCGGTGGCCGCAGAAAAAATTCGCCGAACTGGCGGTTAAAATTCATAATGAATATGGCTGTAATATAGTTCTGGCGTTAACTCAGTCAGATGCCGATTTTGCCAGTCTCATCGCTCAAATACCAGCCGAAAACAAAGCCCTGTTTCTTGATACCGATCTTGTCAAACTGGCGGCTGTTTTTTCGGAAGCCGATTTAATCGTTTGTAATGATTCGGCCCTGGGGCATCTTGGTTCGGCGGTCGGATCACCGGTAGCAGCTATTTTTGGCCCGACTCATCCGACCCTTGGTTTTTCGCCTCGAGGGCATAGGGATATTGTGATTGAAACCGATGAATACTGTCGCCCCTGCTCAAAACATGGGAAAAAACCTTGTTTCAGGGATGAGCAGTTCTGTTTTACGCTAATTTCTGTTGATTTTGTTATGGAAAGACTATCTGGAATATTAACAGTCAAAAATAAAGAAGAGAAGGCGATCTTTATCGATCGGGATGGCACCTTAATAAAAGAGAAGAATTTCCTGAGCAATCCCGACGACGTCGAACCTGAAGAAAACTCTATTGAGGCATTAAAAATAGCAAAAAAATCCGGATATAAAATTATTGTCGTTTCCAATCAATCAGGAGTGGCACGCGGTTATTTTGACGAGGAAACAGTTTCCCGGATAAATCAACGTGTTTATGATCTGTTTGCACAGGGTGGCGTGGAAATAGATCAATTTTTATATTGTCCGCATCTTAAAAATGCAAAACTGCCGCCATATAATATTGATTGTAACTGCCGGAAACCGGCGCCAGGAATGGTCGAAAAAGCTATTGAGCAGTTTAATATAAATCCGTTTAAATCATTTGTTATTGGCGATAAACTAGCCGATGTCAAGCTTGGATTTGTAGTCGGGAGCAAATCTATTCTGGTCAGAACCGGCTATGGTCAAAAACAGGAAAAATTACTTCAAAAAACGATGTCGCCTCGTCCAGAAAAAGTTTTGAATAATCTTTTTGAAGCCGTAAAATATATAACAGGAGATTTAGACAGGGAGGAGTTATGAAGACAGACGCATTATATTTTCAGAAATACGAAAATGAGAATAAAGTAAAATGTCTGCTCTGTCCGGCCGAATGTCTGCTAACCGAAGGTAAAGTTGGAATATGTGGTTCCCGCTTTAACGAAAATGGAAAACTAATCACTGATAATTTCGGCGAATTGGTTTCAGCCTGTTATGATCCAATCGAAAAGAAGCCGCTATATCATTTTTACCCCGGTTCAACTATTTTTTCCACCGGGGCCAATGGCTGCAATTTTAGCTGTAGCAATTGCCAGAACTGGGAAATATCTCAGGGGAAAGTGAGAACGCGGTATGTCGCCCCCGAAGAACTAATTAAGCTGGCGAGTGATAAGAATTCAATCGGGGTTGCATATACTTATACCGAACCGCTAATTTGGTTTGAATATATTGCCAGTGCCGGTCGTCTAATAAGAGAGGCTGGATTAAAAAATGTTCTGGTAACAAACGGGTATATAAATGAAAAACCGCTTAACGATTTATTGCCAATAATTGATGCCGCCAATATTGATCTAAAAAGTATGAACAGCAAAGTTTATAAAAAAGTGTGCAAAGCAAAGTTGGAACCGGTTTTGAAAAATATTAAGACCTTTTATGATTCCGGCGTTCACCTTGAAATAACCAATCTATTGATTACCGGATTAAATGATTCCGATTCCGACATTGAACAGATAACCGATTTTATTGCATCTGTTTCCAAATTGATCCCAACCCATTTTTCAGCCTATTACCCGACCTATAAAATGGAGCGACCGGCAACATCACCGGAACGAATGCTTCGGGCTTATGAAATCGCCACAGCCAAACTTGATTATGTCTATCTCGGGAATATGAACCTTCCGGGGAAATCAGACACTTTATGCCCTAAATGCGGCACCGTTTTGATAAATCGTTTAGGATATAGAACAGATATTTCCGGTTTGAATAACCGGCGATGTGCCAATTGCGGGGAAAAAATAAATATTGTTAATTGAAAATTTATATTATTGAATTTAGATTAAATCCCTCACACCGATAACTAAAAGGTGTAAAAGAAATTATAATTAAGGCATAATATTATGCTGGTTGATTATAAGGAACTAATTGTTATATTTAATTAGAAATATGTTTAAACGAAAACTAATATTTGTTTTATCTTTTGCTCTGTTCTTTATTGTACCGACCATTTGTACAGCACAGTTTTATTTCGGCAAAAATAAAGTTCAGTATACGAATTTTGATTGGCAGGTGATGGAAACCGAGCATTTTCAGATTTATTTTTATATTGAGGAAGAAGAGATCGCGCAGATTGCAGCCGATATTGCCGAAGATTTTTATCCTACTTTGGCGGCCAAATTCAAGCATGAGATATATCGAAAAATTCCACTGATAATTTATAGCTCTCCAAATTATTTTACTCAAACCAATGTTACCTGGAGTATGTTGCCCGAATCGGTAGCCGGTTTTACCGAGTTTTTAAAAGGGCGTGTAGTCGTTCCTTTCCACGGTTCCTATCATGATTTTGCGCATGTGATTCGTCATGAGATGGTTCATGTCTTTCAAATTGCAAAATTGCAATCGGTGATGTCGTTATCGCTGCAACAGCGGATGGCGAGCCCGCCGCTCTGGTTTATTGAGGGACAAGCCGAATATTGGTCAACAAAATGGGACAGTGAGGCAGATGCTATTATCAAGGATATGGTGCTTTCTGGCAATCTCTATACATTGGAGAATATTTATCAGATTTCCGGCTCTTTTTTCATGTACAAACTGGGTCAATCAATTTGTCAGTTTATCAATGATACTTATGGCTCTGAGAAACTTATCCTTATCTATGAGAACTGGTGGAAAGAACGATCCTTTAACAAAATCATCGAACTAACTTTGGGCGAACCGATAAAAGAAATCTCAAAAAAATGGCAGTATTTTCTTCAGAAAAAATATTTCCCTGAAATAGCTGAGGCCGGTCTGGCCAAACGTGAAGCCCGTCAATTAACAAAAAAAGGGTATGCTCTTAAAGGGGTTCCGGTTCAGCTTAAAAATGGAGAAAATTCCGAAGACTGGATTGTCTTTAAAGCCAATAAGATGGGTTATTCCGGCATTTATATGATGTCGTCAAACGGTGAAGAAAAAAAACTGAAAACTTTGCTAAAAGGAGGAACCTCAACCAGCTTTGAATCGCTTCATCTATTGCAAAGTGGTATCGATGCCAACGAAAATAGCGATATTCTGTTTTCCTCAAAATCAAAAGAAACCGATGTCCTTTATATTTATAATATCAATCTTGACAAAATTACTGCGAAATATCAATTCCCGGATATGGCTGCGATTGTATCGCCTCAGTTTTCTCCTGATAATCAGCGGGTAGTTTTCGGCGGTACAAAAATATCTGGTATCTCTGATATTTATACGGTTTCGCTGGAAAATGGAATGCTGACTCAGATCACAAATGATTTTTATTATGATATTGATCCAACCTTCACGCCTGACGGCGATACTGTACTATTTGTCTCAGATCGTTGTCCTGATGGACAAGATGGTGCCCTAAATCTATATAAAATACAAATTGCCGACCAAGTGCCTATTCAGCTAACTTTTGGAAATTGGCGCGACCGTTCACCGGAGACTCATAATGGAGATATATATTTTTCATCCGATAGAAATGGCGCCTACAATATCTATTGTCTCAAAAATGATAATTCGATTGGTCAAATAACGACACTTTTAACCGGAGCATACGACCCGAAGGTAACATCGGATAGCAACCGCATTATTTTTTCAGGGTATCAGGATTTTGGTTTTCATATCTATTCGGCGCTATTGGGAAATTCATTGACTATAGATAAAGAAAAGCCAGCCGGGCAGACATTTTGGAAACCTGAAAAACTTAATCAGAAATCTATTAAATCATCGGTTAAATATAAAACAGATTACTCTTTTGATATTGCCCAATCGGCAATTTCTTATGACCCTGTGTATGGAACTATGGGCGGGATTCAGGTTGCGTTGTCCGATATGCTGGGGGATAATGTTTATTATTTTCTGCTGGCCAATACGGCTCAGACCAAAAGTGATATTCTGTCGAGCTTTAATATTGCCACGACATATCTCAATAAAAAACATCGTTTGAACTGGGGCGTTGGTCTGTATCATTTGTATGATGAGTACTATAATAGCTATGATGGCTATTATTATGAGCGCCAGGCGGGTGGGCTGGTTTATCTAAATTATCCTCTGTCAAAGTTCACCAGATTGGAAACGACAAGCTATCTCCGCTATTCTGATCGCGATTTTGGTGCACCGGTATTTAGAAACGGAAGACTTCTTACCAAGCGCCGCGCCGCGCTTTTATCCAGCTATCTGTCATTTGTTTCCGACAATTCTTTATGGGATATTTCGGGACCAATTGACGGACACCGCTACAATTTTACGGTCGGTTTAACAGCAGCTCTTGATGAGGGTCGATCTTATAATAAGCTGGTAATGGTTGACCTTCGCAAGTATTTCAGACTTGGTAAATTTTCGGCCGTGGCGCATCGTCTATTTTTCTATAGCTCAACGGGTATTGAACCGCAGAGAATTTATTTTGGAGGCAGTTGGTCATTTCGCGGATACGGCCGTCGTGACAATTATATAAAGAATGTACTGTTTTCATCAAATGAACTCCGTTTCCCGTTGATTGATAATCTATATATTGGTTTCCCATTTGGAACGATAGGCTTTCGAGCCATCCGGGGTGCCATATTCCTTGACGCCGGATATTTTTCCGATGATGATTTTAATTTTCCGGAAAGGAATATATTTGGTGAACTGCTCGGTTCATTTGGAACCGGTTTCAGAGTTTCGTTGGGCCGGGTGATTCTATTACGTTTTGATTTCTCGCGTAGGACCGACTTCAAGAGAATCAGTAAAACTACCAATTTTGATTTCTTTTTTGGATGGAATTTCTAATGAAAACCGGAAGAACAATAATAATTTTACTGGCCCTGTCAATTTTGATATCAGGCTGTGGGAAAAAATTCCGACTGGAAAGAGATATCGAATATCAACCTTCTGTCTGGCCTTACAGTGGGGGCTATGATGGAACTTCAAATAAAGAGAAGATTTCAACTTTTTCCGGTGATTTGAATCTAAAATGGAGCCGTAAGGTTTACGGCAATCCTATCGGCCCATTGTCGATAGGGGGTGGCAAACTCATTGCTTGCACAACCACCGGTCGAATAAGCTATTTTGAGCTGGAAACTGGTCGTTATCGAGGAAAATACAAAACCAGGGCTAATGTTCAAACCGGATTAACGGTCGTTGATTCACTCGCTTATTTTGCGGCCGGGCCGGTTAAAAATCGTTTTATCTGTCTTAATCTTCATAATCGCAAAACTCTCTGGTTTGCAGAGATAAAGGATGTCACCGGGGCGCCGATAATTAAAGATAACCGTATCTATCTCGCTTCTGATTTTGGATCGGTTGAATGCCGGGATAGAATAAGCGGCGAAATTATTTGGCAGGACTCGGTTGGCGCCAAATCACTGGCCGGACCCAGCTTTGATGAGGGAATAGTTTACTTCCCGTTTGAAAACGGGAGATTGATTGGTTTTGAAGAGATAACAGGAAAAATGATTATTAATGTTGATCTAAAGCAGCCGTTGGTTTCCAAAGTCGCTATTGATGAGATGATTTTTATCTCAGGGGTGGCCGGGACATTTTCCGCGCTTGATAAAAAAACGGGAGAGATTATCTGGGAGCGATCGTTTGAATGGCCGATCTGGACCTCGCCGGCAACCGATGAAAATATGGTCTTTGTCGGTGACAATGGCGGCCTGCTTCGAGCTTTGGATAAAAATGATGGGCGAACTCTTTGGGCTTTTCAGGCCGATGGGGTAATTTTGTCGTCACCGATAACAGTTGGTAAATATCTTATTTTTGCATCACTTGATAAACATCTGTACTGTGTTGACAAGAAAAGCGGTCTGCTCAATTCCAAGTGGAAAAATGATCATGAAATCAGGTTTCCGGCCATCAGTGATGGCGAATCGATTTATGTTATTTCTCAGAATGGTCTGATCTCTTGTCTTGGAGATTAATATGCACAGTTTTGATTTTTCCGAAAAAGATTTAAATACAAATCTTAGCGAACTGGCGTTGGAAATTGTTAGAGAATTTTTTGTCGCCTCCAAAAAGGTATCGGTATATTCTTATTCTCATCCGCTGTCAGGGAAAGCAATCGGACGTCTGTTTTTTCAAATGGAAAAACTGTTTAGATTTAAGAAATATGTAAATATTCATGTTGAATCGGGACATCTGTTTGTACTTAATATAGAACTTAGGCCATCGGTTTTTTCAGACCAGATAATTGAATATATGCAACTGCTTGATGTTAAAAGTATTTTGTTTGGATCGGATATGTCGATAAAGCAACTATCGTTGTTTCTTGATAAATTCGTCAGGAGAATCCCGACCGGTATTTATCAGGATATGATGCAGGAATATCTTGATAAAAATAATATAGACACAATTGAAATTAACAGTGAAAGAGGGTTTCTGCTATATGAAAAG
>JAUVBC010000243.1 GCA_030591405.1 Candidatus Zixiibacteriota bacterium | reverse complement strand
CGGAGCGTTGTTTGGTTCAAAAGTGGTGACACGAAAAACCTCGCCGGCACCTTCGGCATCAGAGGTAGTAATTATCGGTGTATGAAGATAATAAAAACCGCGCTCCTGGAAAAATTTGTGGACGGCGTAAGATATTTTTGAACGAATCCGATTGACTGCTCCAAAGGTATTAGTACGCATCCGCAGGTGAGCAATATCACGAAGGAATTCAAAAGAGTGACGTTTGGTCTGAACCGGATAGGTTTCGTCGGCCTCGCCCAGCATTTGTAACTCCGACACGACCAGTTCGTATTTTTGACCTTTGGCCGGTGATTCAATCAGTTTCCCTTTGATTCTGACCGATGCTCCGGTGAGGATTTTTTTTAAAATTGGATAATTGTCCGGATTTTCCACCACCGCCTGAATATTGCCCATACAGGAACCGTCATTGATAACAATAAAAGCGACATTTTTGGATACTCTGATTGTTCTGACCCAGCCAAAAAGCAGGACTTCACTTCCGGCGGGGATTTCGTCCTTAAGAAGGATGCGATTGATTTTGATCCGTTCAAAATATTCCATTTTATTCTCCAGTGGTTTATTGCATAATAAAGCAGAGATTTTATACCTTCTGCCAAAAGCCAATATTATTCTATATTCGGCTTTAAATCAAGTCTATTTATTAGTTAATATTTGTTAATACTGGAATAAAAAATGTAGTGATTGGAACATTTTTAATTCTTGCCCGTATAATATTATAGAAACAAAAAGAGAGCCCAAATATAAATAGTCGTCGTAGCAGATAGAGCAGGCTAACTCCCAACCTATTTATCAGCAAACAGGCCGGTTATAAGGATTGTAACCGGCCTAATTAATTGTATCAATAAAAATTGATATCCCGGTAAATCTGAGGATTAACCGGGCACAGAATTGATTAGTTATTTGTCATTGATAGCGAAGCGTGACAATCTCAATATTTGCCTGAAGCAATATTTAATCCTGGGATTCTTCGATAAGGGTTCGATACTGGGATATCATTTTATCTACAAAATCCTGAGATTCTGATTCCGCAAATATGTTAAAAGCGGCGGCGAGATTATCGGGGGCAATAAGGACCGAGCCACCATTTTCAATAACCCTGACACCATCAATTAGCTGGCGATTTTTATTATCGGTATAACTTATAAGTTTCCGCATCACCTGACCCTTTTTGGCCCAGGGACAGGGAACACTGCTTTCGGCGCGCAGATATTTTTCAAATCCACCACGAAGTTCGGCTAGACCGGTTTTTTGTCTGGCGAGCATCTCCAGAATATAAATAGCCGCCAGAACAGCATCGGTGCCAAGCTGAAATGTCGGGAAGATAAATCCGCCGCGAGTTCCGCCGACGTAGTCTATCCCTCCCCGTTGGTAAGCATCCATCATCGCCAGATGGCTGTTGCGGACCCGTAAAACTTCAACGCCGTATTTGGACGCTATTTCTTCAATACCCATTGTGGCGCCGACAGGGACGGCGATGCGGTTGGCCGGGTGGGTCCTAAGGAAGAGGTCGGTCATAATCATCAGCAGTAGTTGGTTGTCGATCAGCTTTCCGTATTCATCAACCACGGTCAATTTTTCAGCAGCCGAATTGATAATAAAACCGATATTGGCATCCAGCGTTTTGACAATTGCTGATAACTGATTTACTGATCGTTGCATTTCGTCGGGATGACGGGAGAATTTTCTGGGGTCAAGGTGCGCATTCAGGGCGACAACATCAATTCCCAGCTGGGAAAAAATTGTTGGGAAAACCTGGCAGGCACCGCCGTTGGAATAATCTATCACTACCTTAAATCCGGATTTGCGAATCAAATCAACATTTACCGCTGACATAAAATCTGTGCGGTAATTTTCAAGGATACCCTGCGGCATTTCAAGGTGGCCGATTTCATCAATATTTGCACGCCGGAAATCTTCGCCGAAAAAGAGCCGTTCCACTTTTTTCAATTTGGATGTCGGCATGTCGATGCCGTTACCGTCGAAAAATATGATATCAATCAGATGAAAATCATTCGGATTGTGCCGGAAATAAACACCGGCTGCAAAATTACTATGATTAAGGGCATAACGAACCACCGGAATCGGCAATGTCTCGAGATCATCGCAATGAACTCCGGCGGCAAGCAATCCGCTTATAAGACTTCGCTTAAGCAGACGCGAAGTGTCAGAGGCGTCGCGGCTAGTGACAACCGTTTTGCCAGGTCCGATAAAGGCACCAAATGCGGCTCCCAGTTTGACACACATTTCTGGAGTAAGCTCAGTCAGGGCCAGCCCGGTTACTTTTGCATCGGTCATTAACTCCCGGTTCCATTTTTCACCCCAGACCAATGAGGTCGAAAGAATCGCTCCATCATCGACAGACTTGCCTGCCCATATCTTGCAATTGGCCTTGACCGTTGCGCCTGTTCCGATTGTGCAGTCGTCGGAGACAATGACATGATCCATTAAGAGAACATTCTCGCCGATCTGACTGCGATAACCGATTACCGAGCGATTCAGCTTTGAGCCACTGCCAATAATAACATCGGGCCAGAGAACCGAATCGTTCAGTTCTGTTTGTTTTCCCACGATGCAATTGTTGCCAATCACTGCATTGTTTAATTTGGTGCCATCGGCAACTGATGAATCATTACCAATAATAACAACGCCTTGCATTTTCAAATCATCACCGAGCTTAACTCGTTTGCCAAGATGAAGGGTTGCATCGCCGACTTTTTTCTGTTGTAAATCAAGTGACAAATTAATCTTGCCCCCGAGAAAATCACTATGGGCCAGAAAATATTCCTCGATATTCCCAACATCTTTCCAATACCCGTCGCATATTTTACCATTCAGATTCATTTTTCGAGACAACATAAGCGGGAAAAGATTTTGCGAAAAATCAAAATTTGTTTTTGGTGGAATTAGGCGGACAGCATGCGGTTCCAGAATATAAATACCGGTATTTATCGTGTCAGAAAATAGCTCACCCCAGGATGGTTTTTCAAGAAAACGGGTGATATGGCCTTCTTCATCGGTGATGACGATTCCGTACGCAAGTGGATTTTCCACGCGAGTTAATAAAATGGTCGCGTCAGATTTTTTATTGTAATGCCATTCCATTGCTGCGGTCAAATCAAAATCGGTCAGAACATCACCGGAGATTACCAGCGTTGTTTCGTTAGTAAATTCTTCGGCAAATCTTACCGCCCCGGCAGTGCCATAATCTTCGGCCGGTTGCAGGTAGTCCATTTTGATGCCAAATTTACGGCCATCCTTGAAATGATTTTTGATATCATCGGCCTGAAAAAACAGAAGAGAGACAAGCTCGTCAAAACCATGTTTTTTCAAAAGATGAACCACATGTTCCATCATCGGAATACTACCGATCGGTACCATCGGTTTGGGAATATTTATTGTCAACGGTCGAAGACGGGTTCCAAAGCCGCCTGCCATAATAATTGCCTTCATTTTTTTATCTCCAAAAGTCTTATACGGAAGTTTTTAACCACTTCAATATATCAAAAAAATCGGTATATTCACAAGCTTTTATATTTTTTGAGTGACAATATTCCAAAAGATCGCCCCGGGCAAATATTATATCGGCAGAATTCAGCGCGCAGATATCAGAGAGGCCATCTCCGATAAAGATGATCTCCCAGCTGTCTTTGTTCTCTCCGATAATCTCATTTATACGGGCCCCTTTGCAGCATCCGCAGCGAGTGCAGTCGCCATTGTCATAAGGAAACTCAATAGTGTAGCGGTTATTCTCAATTGTTGCTTTGTTCGTATAATATTTAATCTCTTCAAGGTGATATTTCTTGAGAATATATCTAATATAGATATCGCTGCCATCGGAGAGAATATAAAACGGAATATCAGACTTTTTGGCGAAATTATAAAGCTCGTTGGCGCCATCCCGCAGTTTAAACTGTTCGAGAAATTGATAAATTTCATCTTCGCTGACATTCAGAAGCGCCGCTTCACGAGTCAAAGATTCCCTGGTCGAAATAAGACCCTGTCTCCACATTTTCACATATTTTAAGTTTTTGCCACCTGAGAAGTGGGTGTATATCCGAT
>JAUVBC010000287.1 GCA_030591405.1 Candidatus Zixiibacteriota bacterium | reverse complement strand
GGCGAAATAGGGACTACTTTATATATCCTTTATTCCAAAGTTCAAGAATGACATCCATCTGCTGATTATGAGTCTTAGTAATATCCAATTTATAAAATGGCTTCATGATTGAGAGCACCATTATCCATAATTCTTTTGTTCCTAAATTGGCAAGATAAGGAAATGTTTTTAAAAGCTGGATAGCGGTTTCGCCATATAAACTATTCCAATATGAGTCCGTATAGGAAAATGCTGGAATGCCAGAGACATACCCGGCTGAACATATTCCTAAAAAAGTAGCTTTGGGACAACCATGTTCGTTGCTGAGGTTTAATTTATCTGCCATATTAGCCCATTCTTCACTGAGTTTAATTTTGGAATGGGAATTTTGCTTTTTTTTAGCAATGTAAGCTTTTACTACCTCAACACCTAATTTACCATAACCCATAACTAATCCTCCTGAAAAATTAAAATTATTTAGGGATGTTTATAAAAAAGGGGCTACCTTTTTTTCCACGACCTTCAATCCCAACGACAAGTGGTAAACGGCATAATATCATGAACAGAAACGTACAATGACAATCATGTCCGCCTTCTTTTGTATCGTAGGTAGACGGTGTATGCGTTTTCAAATCATTTGTTGATACCTCTGTTCCCTTGAAATGGTCGTATTCTTCAAATAGTTCGCGAAAGGATATTTTGAAAGTAAAGTCAGCACGTTTATAAGATATTTCTTCGTTGGAGAGTGATTTTATTATTGATGTTCCACCCCCTGGGTTCTGTAGCACCGTGCCTATAGGAATGATACCCATCACCAGAAGCTTAAATGTTTTGAAATCCATGTTGCCCCCCTAAGCTAAATGATTATTGGAAGCCATACAGACGTTTAATTTAAATCATATATTATCTTGAATAAGGATCAATAACTGACCTATATAATATTATCGCTAAAACAGTTTTATTCTTTAATATTATTAGGTTTTTTTCGTGCCGTCAGGAACCCTTTCCTGACGGAAAACAATTTCCCCACCGCATCAATGTTGATTCTAATAACTCCCGACAAATGAAAGGTATGTAATAATCATTTCGGAAATGAGCCGATGGCTCAAAAACTATTTATATGCGAAACGAACCCATTTTGCTGTAAGATATAGAGAGGTAAGATATTATGAAAAAATTATGAGGTCGAAAAAGATATTCAGTACAAAATTTGGTAGTAAAATTGTCCTGAACATATTGGCAGACGAGGACGTCTGCAGGCCACAAGAATGTCAGGTTCGGCGACCTGACATCACTAATAGTTATTTTCCAAGAAAAATGCTTAAATTATTTCTTGATATTTTCTTTCACCCAGTTTTCCAGACCGCCGATAATTATTAATTCCTGCGCGGCGGTACCAACCGGGCCGATACTATACTCAACACCATCGGCGATCACTATCGATTTTGCGAAATCGATCTTGACATCAATTCCGGTGCGAACCGTCAATTTATCTTCGCCATAAGCGACTTTTAAATCATTGACCAGTTTCGGAATCTCTATTACCAGATAACCATTATTGATAGCGTTACGTTTGTATGTCTCCGAAAATGATCCAGCCAGGAGTAATTGAATCCCGCGATATTTCAGTGCCGTCGCTGCCTGCTCACGCGAACTTCCGGAACCGAAATTAAATGCGCCAACCAGAATATCACCCTTTTTACTCAGTTTGACAAAATCAGGATCATAGTTTTCCATAGCCACTTCGGCTTGCTGTTCCGGAGTGAAATCATCGATATAGGTGTACTTACCGGGGAAGATACCATCGGTGTTTAAATTGTCCTGATAGCAAAAAATAAGTTCACCTTTGATTGTTTCCGGGAAACCATCCAAGATTTTTACCTTGCCTGGTGTTTTGGCTGCCTGGCCGGAAACTTTTCGTTCTGCTTTGATCGTTGTATTTTCGAAGTCGGCCGGAACATCAAATTTACCGGCAATAGCTGAGGCAGCCACAACTGCGGGGGAGGCGAGATACGCTTTAGCCGATTTAGAACCCATCCGACCTTTAAAATTTCGATTGGTAGCCGAGATACCGATTTCATCGTCACCGAGCAATCCTTGACCGAGTCCGATGCAGGGGCCACATCCGGGCGGAAGCGGAATCGCGCCGGCTTCAAGAAGTGCCTGCCAATCGCCTCGTTTTTCGGCTTCGGCCTGTACCTCACTTGATGCTGCCGCCATGTAAAATTCAACACCCTCAGCGACTTTTTTATCTTTAACTACAGCGGCCGCTTCGGCAATATCTTCAACCCGGCTGTTGACACATGAGACCAGATATGCCTTGTTGATTTTCATCCCGGTCGCTTTCATCTCAAGAGCGGTGGCGGTAGTTTTAAGATTGTCCGGTCCGGCGATATATGGTTGCACCGAATCAAGATGAATGGTGATCTCACTTGCATAAAAAGCATCATCGTCGGCTTGAATCGGATTATCAATAAGTTCCTGAATCCGTTTTTCGTTGAGACGAGGATGAGTACCATTTCCGTCTTTATCAGACGGAACCCCGGCCAAACCGCGTTTGGCCACAAACTCAGTGCGATCTTTAAGCCAGTTTATAGTTACCTCATCACATGGGAACAGACCAGCCAATGTACCCCATTCAGTGGTCATATTTGCTATCGACAGCCGTTGATCGATTGAAAGCTGCGCGATACCGTTGCCACCAAATTCGAGTGCATGGTTGAGAACTTCGTCATTGTTGAAATATCCGCATAGTGCAATAATAACATCTTTACCGGTGACACCTTTTTTTAATTTCCCGACCAGATTAACTTTGGCAATCGGCGGTACCTGCCACCAGGTCCGTCCGGTTGCCCAGATAGCTGCGGCATCGGTGCGGACTACCGGAGTTCCCAAACATCCGAGACCGCCATACATATTGGAATGGCTGTCAGAGGCGACTGCCAACCCGCCCGGCCAGACATAACCTTCCTCGCACATGATCTGATGTCCTATCCCGCGTCCGGCAGGGTAGAAGTCAACCCCCATATTTTTGGCGAAAGCTTCGATCGAGGCGTATTTTTTAAGATTTTCTTCGCTGGTATCCTGTATCCTGTGGTCAAGCGCAAACATCATCTGTCTTGGATTAGCCATTTTTGTGGCCCCGATAGCCTTGAATTTATTCATCACCGCGCCGGTATTATCATGCGTCAATATATGAGCCGGTCTGATTGAAATAAAATCGCCGCTATGAACGATTTGATCTTTATCCAGTCCAATGGCAAATCGTTGAGTGATTTTTTCTATTAAATTTTGTCCCGCCATATCAAAATCCTTTAAATATAATATCAATTATCAAATATCGTTTCCGGCCGGATATATATCAGATTTCCCGCAAAAAGTAAAGACCGCAATTGCCAGAATCTCAAAAGAGGATGCTTGTTTTTTTCAGGTTCTGATATCTTCATGCTAGGTTGTAGTAGGAGGGCATGTCTTTTCCCGGTCAGCCGTTATTAGGTGCGCTGTGTGGGGTTGGGG
>JAUVBC010000043.1 GCA_030591405.1 Candidatus Zixiibacteriota bacterium | reverse complement strand
TTGGAGAAAGAGTTCTTTGGCCTGATACTCATGTATCTTCATTCGCCTCTCCAGTTGTTAAAGACTTATTACTAATTTTAGTTTCTCTATTTGCTAAATATGACCGTGCAAATTCCATCAATTTTTCGCGGTCGTTATCTTCAGGGTTATCTAAAACTTTTTCCATCAAATAGTCCAGAATTTCACCAATCAAAGAAGTTCCGGGAAGCTCAAATGTCTTCATAATATCATTACCATTGACAGTCAAATCCTGTAAACTAAAAGGAGGTCGTTTCTCCAACTCCTCTCTTATTGCCTGCTCAAATTCATCAACATCTTCAGTGGTACCGCCCATCCCCTGTGCCACCACATCGGCCCGGCGAATATCCAAAAGATCAAATATCAAATCCTGCCCGACCCGCTTGATTAATCTGCGCATCCCTTTATCTGACACGGCGGTCGTAAACATATGACGATCGACAAGCATCTTGACCTGTCTGATAAGCTCGGTGGAATACCGAAGTCTTCTCATAACCTTACCGGCCACAATAGCACCGGTTTTTTCATGTCCATAAAATGTTGCACCGCCTTCAACGATCCTTTTGGCGCGCGGCTTTGTTATATCATGAAAAAGCGCCGCCAGTCGCATGTGCAACTTTGGCGGCGTTTCATCGATCATATGCAGGATATGTTCAAATACTTCGTATTTATGATACCCTCCCGGTTGATCAACACCAACTGATTCTTCCAATTCAGGTAGAATTTCTTTTAAAATTCCGGTTTCCTGCATCAGTCGAAAGCCGACCGATGGTTCCTTGGCACGAATCAAAAGCTTATTCAATTCTTCGCTAATTCGCTCAACCGAAACCGAATGAATAAGAGATGCATTCTCTTTAATCGCCTTTAATGTTTTCGGCTCAATTGAAAAACCAAGCCTGGCCGCAAATTGAATGGCTCGCAGCATCCGCAGCGGATCCTCAGGAAAAGCACGAGTCGAAACCATCCTGATCTGTTTTTTCTCAAGATCAAGCTGACCGTTCAGAGGATCGATCAATTCATCGCTGTCAAGAGAGAGAGCCATAGCATTTATCGTAAAATCGCGCCGGGTGAGATCATCCTCGACACTTAAATCGGGATCAAATAAAACCTCAAAATCTTTATGCCCGACACCGGTAGAATGTTCTTTGCGTGGTAGAGAAATATCAAATGTATGGAGATCGCTATTACGTTTTTGCGTAAATTTTATGACACCAAAAGATCGACCGACAAGATCGACCTTGCCATAATTTCTTAATAATTTTGAAAGATCACTGTATGGTATCCCGCAAACGAGATAATCTCGATCTTTAGCTTCTATTGCGTTGCTCAGAAGCCGGTCGCGAACAGCACCGCCAACTTCATATATCTGTCCCTGCTGCAAAATGTCAGAGACGGCAGTGTCGGAGATAGTGCACATAATCAATTGGGAGTAATCCTTGTTCCCGATTTGCCGCTTAAGGCTAAACCGGAATTTTCGATGGAAGTTATAATTAATTCCTTTCCACCGTTTTTCACAAATTGTATTGCTGCTTTTATTTTGGGGCCCATCGAACCGGGCGGAAACTGTCCCTCGGCCAGATACCGCTCGGCTTCAGCAACGGTCATGGTGTCAATCGGTTTTTCATTTTCCGTTCCAAAATTGAGCGATACTCTATCAACCGATGTTAATATCAGTAGCATTTCCGATGATATCTCTCTGGCCAGAACTACCGAAGCAAGGTCCTTATCAACAACCGCGTCCAAACCTTCAAGTCTGCCATTCTCATTAATGTAGGCAGGAATACCGCCACCACCGGCTGCGATTACAATTGTTCCACTATCAACCAATGTTTTAATTGTCTTTGACGCCACAATTGATAACGGTTGCGGCGATGGTACAACCCGTCGCCAGCCACGATTGGCATCTTTTTTCATTACCCAGCCCCGTTCGGAGCCAAATATTTCCGCTTCCTCATCAGAGTAAAACTGTCCGATAAATTTTGATGGATCAGCGATCTGAGGATCATTTTTATCAACGATCACCTGCGTAATAATGGTAACAACAGGTCTATCGACATCCTCTTCTTTCAAACGATTCTGAAGCGACTGCTCTATCATATATCCGATACCTCCCTCGGTATCGGCGACACAAATTCCCAATGGCAAAATCGGCGCTTTTCCCCGCGCCAATTCAACCCGCAGGATGGCGTTACCAACCTGCGGACCATTACCATGCGAAATGGCGATTTTATACCCGGCCCGCGCCAACCCAACAATACAACCAATCGAGTCGCGCGTATTTTTAAACTGCTGTGTAATCGTATCCTTGATATCAGGGTGGGTAATAGCATTACCACCCAATGCAACTACCGCAGTTTTGCCGTTTAAGGTCGCCATATTAAAATAAGACTATTTCTTTTTAGCCTTACCTTTCGTTTTTGTTGACTTTTTGGCTGGTTTCGACGGGCTGAAAGCTTCATTGAGAACATCTTCCAGAGTCGGCTGACCGATTTCCTGCAGATCATAATAGACCCGCACTGACGGCTTCTTAATGTCAACAATGCGTCGTAAGTCAATAGGAGTTGCAATCACGACCGTATCACAGTCAACTTTGTTGATTGTTTTCTCAAGGTCGGCCAGTTGCTTGCCGGAATATCCCATTGCCGGAAGAAGGGTTCCTATTTCAGGATATTTTTCAAAGGTCTCGGTCATCTTGCCAACAGTACAACCACGCGGATCGACTGTTTCAGCAGCACCAAACTTTGCCGCTGCCATCATACCGGCACCATACTTCATGCCACCATGAGTAGTGGTTGGACCATCTTCAACAACAAGAACTCTCTTGCCGCGAATCAAACTTGGGTCATCCACCCGTAACGGCGAGGCGGCATCGACAACGATTGCATCGGGATTATAGTAGGCAATATTCTGACGAACCTCATCAATACCATCCAGTGAAGCAGTATCAATCTTATTTATGACAATAACGTCAGCCAAAAGCAGATTATTCTGACCGGGGTAATAATTGATTTCGTGTCCCGGACGATGCGGATCAACAATAGTGATCTGAAGATCTGTCTGGTAGAATGACATATCATTGTTGCCACCATCCCAGAGAATGATATCAGCTTCTTTTTCCGCCTCGCGAACAATCTGTTCATAATCAACACCGGCGTAAACAATGACGCCTTTGTTGATATGTGGTTCGTACTCTTCCATTTCTTCAATAGTACATTTATGTTTTTTCAAATCAGCGAGAGTTGCAAAACGCTGGCAGGCTTGCTTGGCCAGATCGCCATAAGGCATAGGGTGACGAATCGCAACCACCTTAAGACCCATGTCAATTAATACCTGGGCAACACGACGGCTGGTTTGGGATTTTCCACATCCGGTTCTGACAGCACAAACCGAAACCACCGGCTTTGTCGATTTAATCATCGTCGGGGCGCCGCCCTCAATTGCAAAACGGGCACCGCATGAATTCACATAAGCAGCCTTATCCATTACATATTCATAAGGAACATCAGAGTAGGCAAAAACAACTTCTTCGACATCATTGTCAACGATCAAATTCAAAAGATCTTCCTCGGCATGAATCGGAATACCTTTTGGGTATTCGGGACCAGCCAATGCCTTTGGATAAACTCTGCCATCAATATCAGGAATCTGGGTAGCGGTAAAGGCAACAACCTCTACATCTTTATTGCCGCGATAGAGAACGTTAAAGTTATGGAAGTCTCTTCCGGCAGCACCCATAATGATTATCTTCTTTTTCTTTGGCATCTATGTTTTCTCCTTTTTAATTATTTATACGTCAAATTTATATTTATTGGAATATTTATAAACATCAGATAAAAGACAATCTGACCAGAATAACCTGATTAATGACAAGCAATGAACCATATCGTTTCATCGCTATTATTGATTTACTGCCTAACATATTTTATCTGCTTTTTTCCAATAGCTCGATTAATTATTATCAATCTGAGCCTTCTGTATTTTGCCCGAATAATCGATATACACCGATTTCCATTCTGAGAAAACTTCGATCCCGGCAACTCCCGCCTCACGATGTCCGTTACCAGTATTCTTCACGCCGCCAAACGGCAGATGTACTTCGGCGCCAATAGTCGGGGCATTGATATAAAATATTCCAGTATAAATATCGCGCATTGCTTTAAAGCCCTTGTTAATATCCTGAGTATAGATCGAAGCGGAAAGCCCGTACTCGGTATTATTGGCCATCTCGATACCTTCCTCCAATGAGGAGCACTCAGTTATCGAAGTTACCGAGCCGAATATCTCTTCCTGGAATATTCTCATTTCAGGAGTAACATCGCCGAAAATAGTCGGTTCGGTATAATATCCTTTATCATAAATGCCACCGGTTAAACGCCCGCCGCCACAAAGCAGTTTGGCCTTATCTTCATTTTTACCGATTTCCATATATTTCAGCACTGAGTTCATCTGCGATTCATTCACAGCCGGTCCCATATCAACCGATTCATCCAGACCATTGCCAATTTTAAGAGCCTTTGCACGAGCCACCAATTTTTCAGTAAACTCCTTGATAACATCTTTATGCACTATCATTCTGGAAGTAGCGGTACATCTTTGACCGGTAGTACCAAAGGCACCCCAAACGGCACCCTCGACGGCCAAATCAACATCGGCATCATTCATAACCAGTTCACAGTTTTTACCGCCCATCTCCAGATGACAACCACGAAAATCAGTGGCACATGCCTGGGATACCTTGCGGCCAACTTCGGTTGAACCGGTGAAACTGATCACACTGACATCTTTATGCGTCATCAACGGCTGCCCGACTGAACCGCCTGAACCGGTAACCATATTAACGACACCGGCCGGAATACCAGACTCTTCAATTATTTTAATATAATTATAAACCGAAAGTGGAGTAAGCGTCGCCGGTTTAATTACAACCGTGTTGCCGCAGAGCAATGCTGGCATCATTTTCCATGATGGTATTGCCATCGGAAAATTCCAGGGAGTAATCATGCCGCAAACACCTTTGGGCTGCCTAACCGACATCATAAATTTGTTCGGTAATTCAGAGGGGGTCGTGAATCCAAACTGACGACGTCCTTCGCCAGCCATATAGTAACCCATATCAATAGCTTCCTGGACATCACCTCTGGTTTCCTTAATAACCTTACCCATCTCGCGAGTCATCTGTTGGGAGAACTCCTCCTTCTCCTTGACCAAGCGATCAGTGAATTTCATAACCAACTCGGCCCGCTTCGGGGCAGGAACCAACCGCCACTTCTTATATGCTTCTTTGGCCGCGGCGACTGCATCATTAACATCATCCTCTGAAGATTTTTGAAAGACACCGACCAATTCATCTATGTTAGCCGGGTTACGATTCTCAAATGTTTCACCGGTTTTTGATTCGACCCATTCACCATTTATGAAATTTTTGTAAACTTTGGCATCAGCCATGATACACTCCTGCAATATTATTAAATTATTTTATTCTCTTTTTTTACTTAAATTATTTTCTTCTTTTTTGACCTCGTCATCGTGAAAATATTCACAGCATTTATTTTCAAGAAAACCAATATATTGATAATTTTATAATTGTCAAACCCTTTTGAATACATAACTTCAGCCGATTTGATCTTTTTTTTCATTCACCTCAATTCAATAACAAATCTTTCAAATTATACCATTAAACTTGCTGAATGGCCAAAATCAAAAACAAAAAATAAAAGCGGAAATAATAATAATAAAACGGGTCATTTTCAAAGAAAATAACCCGCAATAATTGGAATGTTTGGAATCAGACTGCCATGATATCAGTCTCTTTGGCCTCCATAGCCTCATCGATCTCCTTGGTATATTTGTTGGTCAGTTCCTGAACCTTTTCGGTTCCCCGTTTCATAGCATCCTCAGGAATCGACTTGTTTTTTTCGGCTTTTTTAAGGCTATCATTGGCATCGCGACGGATATTTCTGATTGCGACTTTGCCTTCCTCGGCAATTTTCTTGCAATGTTTCACCAGATCCCGGCGCCGTTCCTCATTCAATGGCGGAATCGGAAGCCGAATAATATTGCCATCAACCTGCGGATTCAAACCCAAATCGGCAATCTGAATAGCTTTTGAGATATCACCAACAACCGATTTGTCCCAGGCCTGAACCACCATCAATCTCGGTTCCGGAGCCGAAACCGATGCCAATTGGTTGAGCGGCATGACGGTCCCATGATAGTCAACCCTTATCCCATCCAACAATGCTGGTGATGCTTTCCCAGTTCGCAGCGAGCCAAAATCTCTTTTCACCGCCAACAAGCTTTTTTGCATCTTTTCTTCAGTTTCTGATAAAATTTGTTCTACCATCGGAATATACCTCCGGTTAAATAAGATATTTTTTAATCTGTTACGAGTGAACCGATTTTTTCTCCAAGAACAACCTTTTTCAGGTTTCCGGTACTTCCCTGATTAAAAATAATCACCGGGACCTTATTGTCCTTGCACATTGTAATAGCTGTTAAATCCATAAAACGCAATTCGCGTTTAATTACATCAAGATACGAAAGCTCCGGCAAAAATTTCGCATCAGGTTCCAACCTCGGGTCTGCTGAATAAATCCCATCAACATTAGTAGCCTTGATCAGAACCTCGGCACCTAATTCGTTGGCTCGCAGTGCGGCAGCAGTATCGGTTGAGAAAAAGGGATTGCCGGTACCGGCAGTCATTATGATAATTCTTCCCTTTTCCATATGCCTGATTGCCCGGCGACGAATATAAGGCTCAGTAAAAGATTCAATCCGGATAGCTGACATAACTCTTGTCTGAATACCAATTCTCTCCATATTATCCTGAAGAGCCAGACCATTGATCACCGTCGATAACATTCCCATATTATCAGCAGCAACCCGATCCATACCTGTTTTGGAAACTTCAAGACCGCGGAAAATAGTCCCGCCGCCAACAACAATAGCTATCTCCAGCCCCAGATCTTTGATTTCTTTGATCTGGTGACAGATTAAATCAATTGTGTTAAAATCAATACCGAATGTCTTAGGACCGACCAGGGCCTCTCCGGATAGCTTTAATAATATCCGACGAAATTTTAATTTGGGGTCGGGATCCATACGCTATTGTCCCAGCATAAAGCGAGCGAACCGCTTAATTGCCACATTCTCGCCAATTTTTGCTATCAGTTCAGTCAAGATATCATTCATCTTACGATCATTATCCTTGACAAACGGTTGCTCCAGAAGACAGCTTTCGGCAAAATATTTTTCTATTTTACCATCAACGATCTTATCTATGATTTTTTCAGGCTTGCCTTCATTAAGAGCCAACTGACGATAAATCTCTCTCTCAGTATCAATCAGCTTTTGATCGATATCTTCGCGTTTGATTGCAATCGGATTTGCAGCCGCAATTTGCATCGCGATATCTTTGGCAAAATTCTGAAATTCATCATTGCGAGCAACAAAATCGGTTTCGCAAGTAACCTCAAGCAAAACGCCCAGCTTACTTCCGGGATGAATATAAGAGTATATTATTCCTTCGGAAGTAGCCCGCCCGGCTCTTTTGGCCGCCTTGGAAATCCCTTTTTCACGAAGATAATTAATTGCTTTTTCAACATCGCCGTCGGTTTCATTAAGGGCTTTCTTGCAATCCATCATACCGGCGCCGGTTTTATCTCTAAGTTCTTTTACTGTTTGTGCGGTAATAGTCATTGTCTTAATCCTTAAAAACTCATCTTTCTTCGGGTGAAATATATGTGGTTACATGCGCGCCAGAAGACCTGTCTGTGGCCGCATCTTTCATCTCATCTGAGGAGACTGATTGTGATGCATTCATAATAGCATCGCCGATCTTCTTGGTAATAACCCTGATTGATTTGATTGCATCATCATTGGCCGCAATAGGAAAATCAATAGGATCGGGATCAGCGTTTGTATCAATGATACCAATGATCGGAATACCAAGTTTGGAAGCTTCGGCAACCGCAATTTTTTCCTTTTTGGCATCAACGACAAAAACCAAACCAGGAATGAAATTCATATCTTTGATTCCACCCAGAACTTTTTCGAGTTTTTCAATCTGATGATCAAATTTGGAGCGTTCTTTTTTCTTAAATTTCTCAAGATCGCCTTCTTCTTTCATCCGCTCCATATCTTTGAGCCTTTTGATGGAAGCTTTGATCGTCGAAAAGTTGGTCAGCATACCGCCAAGCCATCTTTCGGTCACAAAAAATTGACCGCATCTGATCGCTTCTTCTTTGACAACATCTTTTGCCTGTTTTTTGGTACCGACAAAGAGAATCGTTTGTCCTTTGCCAATTATCTCTCTGACTTTGCGGCAAGCTTGATTGATCGCCTCCAGAGTTTTATTCAGATCGATAATATAGATACCATTACGAGCGGTAAAGATGAACGGTCTCATCTTCGGATTCCATCTCCGGGTCTGATGACCAAAATGCACACCAGCCTCAAGTAATTCTTTCAAATGATCAGTTGCCATTTGGAACCTCTTTAGATTTGGTTTTAACTTCCACCCTGTTTTACGATTTTCGGACCGGGATACCGGACCCCCGAATATCAGACAAGGTGTGCTTATTTCCGGATAAACCGGATATTTTTCTAACGCTTCGAATACTGGAAGCGTTTACGAGCTTTCGGCTGACCATATTTTTTCCGTTCGACTGCACGAGAATCACGAGTCAAAAACCCGCCTTTCCTCAAAATCGAATGAAGGTCGCCATCAAGCTTCGCCAGCGCCCGGGACAGAGCTAATCGTATTGCACCAGCCTGGCCGGAAAGTCCGCCACCATTAGTGCTACAAACTACATCAATTTTACCCAGTGTTTCGGTCTTGATCATCGGAGCATTGACCAAATCAACCAGAGTATCGCGTTTGACATAATCCTTTAACGATTTTTTATTGACAAGAAATTTGCCGCCGCCCACCTTGATAGTGGCACGGGCAACAGCTTCTTTTCTTCTGCCGGTTGCTGCAAATACAGTTTCACTCATTTATTATCTCAAATATTTAATCAGTAATTTTTAACATTTCTGGTTTCTGAGCCTGATGTTTATGATTCGCGTCTCCATAAACATGAAGCTTCTCAATGATCTGCCGACCCAAACGAGTCTTCGGTAACATCCCCTTAACGGCATGGACAAACACCGATGGAGAATCTTTACGCATCTTCGTGGCATAACTTGTTACTTTTAAACCACCGGGATAAGTTGAATGTCTATAATATTTCTTATCCCGTTCCTTATTACCGCTCATAACGACTTTAGAAGCATTAATAGCGACAATATAATCCCCAGTGTCCATATGAGGCGTAAATATTGGCTTGTCTTTGCCGCGCAAAACATTGGCAACTTTTATAGCAGCTTTTCCGAGAGTCGCACCCTCAAGATCAACCACAAACCATCTTCTTTTTATCTCATCTGCTTTCGGTATATACGTTTTCATTCCACCCCCGGATCAACCCGGTTATTAGTTTCACATTCTACAAAGCCTTTCAATATAGCGATATTTCAATTGCTGTCAAGAAATATATAACTATTTTTCAATCTTTTCTTGATTCGGCAAAACCAGGCAATATCTTAGCTATCTTGTTGGTATAAATATATTTGACAGGCATTCCAATTCATAGAATTTTATCGGATTTGAAAATTATCACATTTTTTTAAGTTTTAATTTGAATCTGGAGTTAAAATGTCGGCCGCTTGAGCATTTACCGCATGAAGCCATCCGCAACCGTTTTCGCCGTGGGTATTCCCTGTCACAGTTGGGACAATAATACAAATATTTGCAATTCAGTCTCAAATCAGGATGCTCTTTAGCTTTCAGAGATACGCCAAGGTTATTTGCCATATCTTTGAACCGCCGCCCATGATTCGGAAAAAAATAATGAATCATCTCATGCGCCATCGTATCTTCGATATCGTCACGAAAAATCGTATGATATTTCCAACCGATTTTTATTTCGTTTTTTAGAGGACTAAACGATCCGGCGATATACATCCGTTTCGAATATTTGATATTCAATCGCGGAATTTGATTCTTGAAATATTTTATATTCAGTCGGTCGAATATTTCATACAGTCCCGCTACTGTCGGCAATTCCTTTGATGATAATTCAACCTCAGATACAATCGATCCCGGAATCACCAACTCTGATATGGTGGGGACAGGCGTTGCCAAATCTGGCGAAGGTAAAACAGGCGTTGCCGGTTCAGGTGATACCTGCAGTTCGGGAAATATATTGACCGGGTCAAAGAGATCGAAATTGTTCTCTTTTATTTGCGGCATCTGTTTTTTGACACAACTCATCTTTTCAATATAATACTTATTAGTAACAAGTAAAAGAAAAAACAGAAATGAATTGCTTGCGTGGTAAACAGCCACTATCTCTAAATGTTATTGTGAGTATTAGTGCTGTCGGGTCGCCGCACCCGACAGACTTGGTTGGGGTGCCCCATCCGCTTGCGGTGGGGATTTACGCGCCGTCAGGAACCCTTTCCTGACG
>JAUVBC010000203.1 GCA_030591405.1 Candidatus Zixiibacteriota bacterium | reverse complement strand
GAATTAAGAAGCGGGAGGTTTTGGGGGCTGAGATGATAATATCATTCTTAAGTTTTTTCATCCTGGTTGAATTACCGATCAGCTCGCCATACAACAGTGAGAACATCCGCTCTTTCTCAAAAGAAAGACGATTCTTTTTCGCAACATTTTCTATCGTGATCATAACCCGATCAAGCGAGATCGGTTTTTCGATAAAATCATACGCTCCGGCCTGAATCGCCTTGACAGCGGTATCAATGTCGGCATGTCCCGAAATCATGACAACTGTCTGGTTACTGTTCTCCTTTAATATTTTTTCCAATAGATCAACACCGTTGCCGTCGGGTAGAAGAATATCAAGAAAGATCAAATCAAAATCAGATTTGGAAAACTGCTCCCCCTGTTTGTAATTGGCTGCTGTCACAACTGTATGAGAACGCCGCTCTAATGCCGATTTTAACGAGCTTCGGATATTTTCTTCATCATCAATCACCAATATTTTGGCCATATTTTATAAAGGCAGACTTATTTCGATCCTGCCGCCTCCTTCTTCTTTGTTACTAATCTTTATCGTCCCGCCATGATCATGTACTATCCGGGCCGAGATCACCAATCCCAAACCGGAACCACCTTTTTTTGTTGAGGCGTGCGGTTTGAAATGTGAATCGAGTATCCCCTGCGGAAATCCAGAACCGGTGTCATCAAGAGATATATTCAGGTTTTCGTTTGAATCGGAAAATATCACAGAGACGATTGTTTCCGGTGATGATTCCAGACCGTTTTTAATTAAATTGATTAACAGCTGTTTTATTTTTTCGCCGTCGAGTTTCGCTTTAACTCGTTGACTGTTATTTTGTATCTCAAGTTTTCCAGAATCAATTTCATGATGATACAATAGTTTGATTTCTTCTATAATATTATTAATCTCAGTATCAACTATTTTGGGCGGTTCCATTCGGGCAAATTTTACAAACTGATCGAGAAGTTTTATCAGTCTATTTATTTCAACTTTAATAACCGTTGTTGTTTCATCAATAGTTTTGTCAAAGTCGGGAAGTTTTTCATAATACGACCGGCGGAGATCATCAACCGAAATTGCAATCGGCGTCAGCGGATTTTTCACCTCATGCGCGATTTTCTGTCCTATCTCTTTCCAGGCCGCTATTTTTTCGGTAGTCGATAAATCATCAAGCGTTTTTTGCAGCTTTGATTTCATCTCGGTAAATGAGTCGGCCAGTTGTGAAAACTCACCCTCCTGAAAAGCCATCACCGGTGTAGATAAATCACCATCGGAAACCTTTTTGGTGGCATCGATTAAATTCTCTATCTCTTTTTTTGTCTGTCCCGTTATATATATACCTACCAGAATCGCCAGAAAAACCGAAACCAGCGCCACCACACCTGTTAACCGCAACAGTGAAAAGAAAATCGGTTTTTGTTCAGAGATATCAAATCGAGCAAGAAGAATATATCTTGAAGCTATATTTCCAGCCAGTAAAACAACTAAGCTATCACCATTTTTATCCTGGAACAGTTGATCTTTGGAGAGATTGGCATACTCTGTAAATTCCGGATTTGACTCATCGGCGAAATAGAGATTCAGTTTGGCCATCAACAATTGTTCTATCAATAATATAAAACCAGAATCAATATATTTTGACAAGTAGAGATAACAGTTATTTTCAAGCGGGACAATATATCCAAAACCGGCAAAAAGACCATTCATATCATATTCGATTTTTTCAAAATACCTGGCGCCATCGGCACTATTACTTAAGGCAGGAAGTTTCACTAACTCGCCAACAAGTCCCGGGCGATGCGCGCTTGCTAATACTTTGTATGATGAATCAATTATTTCGACAACATCAAAAACTGTATTGAGCTGCGATAGGTCGACTTGCTCCATTCGTCCCGATTTGAGTAATAACTCCGCTCTCTTGAGTTGGGAGGATTGAGATAATTCAATTGCTTTGTTTTTTAATTCGTTTTGATATGAGTCCTGCAATTTTTCAAAACGTAGTATACTCTCGTATGTTTTTTCACCACCAAGCTGTTCATACTGTTTGATTGAATAAAAATAGATCACCGAAACCATCAATAATGGCGGCAGGACAGCAATCAACAAAAGATACAATCTGGTTTTAGTTGTTGTACTCACCTGTTTGCTCCGGCTGGCCTTGAAGGCAAGAGAACTTTCCTTAAATTACTTAAATCCAAATGACCATTATTGTCGAACGCGCAGCCTTTCAGATTATTTCCCGAACTGAAATATAGCGATGGCCGCAGAAGCGGGAAAACACCAAGATCTTCGGTAAGAGCCCGCTGTGCCAGATTGAGATAATATTGTTGGCTCTCTTTGGCATTGGCATTGTTGGCCGACTCAATGTATTTCTCAATTTCTGAGATTGTACTATTGATCTTTTTGTTGGCGGGCGAATCTGCTTTGAGTAATTTGAGAATATACGTCAAACTTGAATCATTATTATCTTCGGACAACGGAATAAATTTTAAATATATATCAGCTTTGGAATTATCCTCGGCAAATTTTAATCTGATTTTGTCGCGGCTTAAAATATCGGCAAAGTACAAACCGAGCTTTTCCAACGAATTGTTATCAATCGACATAAACAGCTTCTTCGGTATTTTATCTATATAATTCAAAAGATTGCGGCCGTTATCAGGATCAAAAGCATAGAGACGGCGACAACTGTTTTCTGCGGGAAACAAACAATTGTATGAGACTGTATTATCACCATAAAATATCGAAGATAATCTCTCGTCGTTAAATCTATAATAAAGCGATGTTGTCAGAAGTCCTTTATTATTTACAGCTTTCGATATATTCGGAATAAGGGCAGCATAAAACGGAGCCGGGGCGTGGATGATTTCTGAATATTTTTGATTTTTGTGAGACGGTAATTCTTGTTTGTACGATATGAAGGCGTCGATCAATCCAGATTCAAAATCTAATAACATCTCGGTTTCGGATTCATAAAGATAGGTATGCAGTATATTTCCATATTTTGATAGTCCATTATTTAATGAATCATCAGACACAGTTACCGATAATAAGCCAGGAAAATTTGAAGATGATCCATAAGGTATCAATTTATGAATTCCGATAATTACCGGGGTCAGGCTATCAATGGTCGCCGGTTGAATAAATGCCGAACAGGAATCAGTAGTGATTGTATCAGACAACTTTTCTGTCGGATAGCTGTATGATACCCCCGCATATGATTTTTCAATGTATCCTTTAATTAAAGTATCGTCTGATTTAATTACAAAAAACGAGCAATCTTGAAATATATTTTCTTCTTCCCCTGAAGCAAAATATATCCGGTTCATTTTTATCTGAAGGATTTCGGTTTTTATTGGTTCTGCGAAACAAAAACCTAAACCTGAAAAAACCAATAAAATTATTATTACAAAAATTGATCTCATATTCTTTATACACATAAGTCTGATATCCCCAAGCCTTATCCAATCTAAATAACAGTGGGACGGCAAGATATACAAGGTTTTTTCTTCATATATCGCTTTTGTGTCTGATTTGAGAATATAACTCATTGATATTCATCGTATTACACAATTTATTTTCAATGTGTCAATTATGACACGGTTTATTGACATAATATCTCTTGACGGTCATCGTAAACTGTTGCCAGTCAACATGATATGTTTTCGGCACAAACCTTGATAGTTACCTAAACAGAAACCACTTAACCGAAAGGAGACACAAGATGTCAAAAAGAATTAACACTCTAACACTCGGAGCTGTCCTGCTATTAGGTATAGGACTTCTTTATGGATGCTCCGGCGACGAAAACGACCGGCAGTTCTCGGCAGTAAAAGAAGCTGTCGACAGTGCCGCAACGCAGGTGGCCGAAGATTTTGTTGAGGCAACCTTTGCATCGGTAGCTGTTGAGAAAAACTTTATCGAGCCCCCCGAGCTGTTATCTGAAAAAACTCCCGGAGTAAATGAAATCCTTATTTATGATTCGGTTCTTTATGCGGCAACCAATGATGGTATCATCGCATACAACTTCAGGGATCAAAGTACCGGTTTCATCGGAAACGGCAAAACTTTCAGATCGCTCGCTTTTCATGACGGTAATCTTTATGCCGCCGGCGACAGATTGTATATCATCAAGGATAATATGCTCGAACCGATTCAATTTAAAATCGAGGGACAGATCAATGCACTGCTAAGTGATTCCTATCGCCTCTTGATTGGCACCGATCAGGCACTACTTGCCAAAAATCTGGTCGGTATCGAAACTCTTCTCGAAGATGTTGCTATCACCTGTATGACATTTGATAACAACGGCCTCTGGGTCGGAACCGATGGTCAGGGTCTTTACAGGTGGGATGGAGATCGGTTCCTGAAACGTCATCTCATACGCGATAAAGCGATTTTCGATAATGTCTATGCCATTGATTTCAATCATGACCATCTCTTTGTCGGCGCCACAACCGGATTTTTTGTCTATGATGGCGGACGTTGGGAACAATGGACCACTGAAACCGGGATGCCGTCAAATGTTGTTAACTCGATTGATGCCTCTGACTGGATGGTTTATGTCGGAACCGACCAGGGGGTCTTTTCATATTTCGACAAAAATCTTTATCCGGTCAGGAAATTTGAAACGATGCCGGCTGATGTTGTTCGACTGATGGGGAACAAGGTCATCGCGGCCGATGAGACTGGAGGTATATTTGTAAAACGTGGTTATGCTGTCAAGACACTGATAGAACCAATCAAAAAAGAAAAACAAGAGGTCTTCACGCAGGCGGACGGTGATATCTAAAAGTTTTCACCGTTTTCAAAACAACTCCTCCGGATATCCTACCCTCCGGGGGAGTTTTATTTTC
>JAUVBC010000111.1 GCA_030591405.1 Candidatus Zixiibacteriota bacterium | reverse complement strand
GACTTTGGAAGGGTGATGGCGCCAACCGGCTAATCAAACTCGTACTTGAATGCCGCAGACAAGAGAAAAATTTCATCATACGAGGTGATAAGGAATATATTGAAAAAAACCACAAAGCAACCCAGGAAATCTTTACTATATGTGAAGAATTAAACAAAAGTTTTACAAGACAGGTGAATAAAGATCAGATAGCAATAATTGAAGAAAGCCAAAAGAAATACGAAACAGCAATTAACAACTGGGTTAGAACCTATGAGAATCAGGTTAAGGAAGAAAAAGCAATGGTTGCGGCGGTTCGAATAATCGTTGAAGATGCTGATAAATTGCGCCAAAGCCAAAAGACAAAAATGGATGCCCAGATAACATCCTCTACCAGTATTATGCTAATCGGCGCTCTGATTGGAATTATTTTTGGTTCTATGTTGGCCTTCTTTATCACCCGCAGTATCACCAAACCGGTCAACCTGATCATTTCCAATCTCACCGATGGCGGCCAGCAGGTAGCCTCGGCTTCAGAGCAAGTCGCCTCAGCCAGCCAATCATTGGCTGAAGGTGCTTCGGAGCAGGCCTCATCCCTTGAGGAGATATCTTCATCGATTGAAGAGATGGCCGGAATGACTCGCCAGAATTCCGACAACTCCAAGCAGGCCGATACACTTGCCGCCGATGTTAATAACAATACCGATAAGGGTATGAACGCGATGAATAATATGTCCGGGGCAATGCAGGATATAAAGAAATCTTCCGATGAAACGGCCAAGGTTGTTAAGGTTATTGATGAAATAGCTTTCCAGACCAACCTGCTGGCTCTCAACGCCGCCGTTGAAGCGGCCCGTGCCGGTGAAGCCGGCAAAGGGTTTGCCGTAGTGGCCGAAGAAGTTAGAAATCTTGCCATGCGTTCGGCTGAAGCGGCCAAAGAGACCAGTTCTCTAATTGACGGTTCCCAGGAAAATGCCGAAAACGGTGTCAAATTCGCTGATGAGCTTGTGGAAATCCTGAAGAATGTGGACAGCGGCATCAAAAAGGTGGCTAACCTGATAGCCGAAATCACAGCCGCCAGCGATGAACAAACGCAGGGTGTAGATCAGATAAATACTGCTGTCGGTCAACTGGATCAGGTAACCCAGCAGAATGCTTCCAATGCCGAGGAATCATCTTCAGCGAATGAGGAACTGGCCAGCCAGGCGCAGGAGATGCAGAGAGTGGTTGAAGATTTGAGTTCTCTCGTTCATGGCGCGAAAGAAAATCAGGGGGGCTCACATAATACCTCCAATTATAAAACGCCGAAGAAAAGAAATTCAATCACTTCAAAGGCTCATGGCATAAAGGATAAAATCCAAAATATGTCCGCCAAAAGACAAAACAATGCTCCTGCATCTATGAAGGAAAATGGGAACATGGCGGAAGATGTCATTCCTCTTGATGAAAAGGAAATGGCTGAGTTTTAGTAAATAACCTGAAATATGGAAAATAATTGGGGCTATTTTATTTTCCATTTCTATAATAAAACCGCGAGTGATTTTTCATTCGCGGTTTTTATTATTATCGAAATTAAAATGTCAGTATAGGTTCTCGTCTACACGCCACTAAAATCAACATCCTTAAAATACATACTTGGACGACGATTAGATGAGAATGTATACGGATCATTACCGACTTCGGCCAATTTCGGCCACAGATCGAGAACATTTCCGGAAACATTCATCTCGTTGATCGGATGGACAGCCTTACCATCTTTGATTAACTGACCGACAATACCATAAGAAAAATCACCAGAGCTGGCATTGGAGTTCCCGCCGATAAATCCGGTGATAAGAATACCAGTTCCCATCATAGCGATTAATTCATCAAGCGATTTATCTCCATACTCATAAACACTGTTCGTCGAACTGCCGATAGTCGGTTCCCAACCAAGTTTTTTGCCGTAGTAATTGTCGACGTAATACGATTTCAGGACACCCTTTTCGATCATGATTCGTTTTCTGGTTGCCATTCCTTCACTATCGTATAATCTGGAACCGAGTCCATATTCAACAAATGGATCATCGATAATAGTCAATTTATCCGAACCAATTTTGGTACCAAGCTTATCCTCAAGACAAGAATTTTTCTGCTGAATATTACGCGCCCGCATCGGCCCAGAAAGAGCATTTAACAGCCGCGTTCCGGCACGATTTTCCACAATCATATCATATTTCCCGGAGTTTATCTTCTTCTGACCAATTTTACTAAACGCTCTTTCAACGGCGGCAATAGCTATTTTTTTGTGATCAGGGATATCTTTAATATATCTAACTGTTTTGAAGTCAAAATCGTTAGGCCGACACTCTTTGTCATCACAAACGGTCACTTCGAGACCAACCGAAAAACTTGCAGACTTTCTGGAGCCTGCAAAACCGTTGCTATGAACCTTCACCGATTCATAGCAGGCATCGGTATAATATCCGGCACAGGCGACCACTTTTTCACTTTGATTTAAAGCGGTATCTTCGATTTCGCGGGCTATTTGTACCCTTCTTTCGGAACCAAACGATTCATAACCAGAATCAAAAATATATAATTCCTTATCTTGACGCCCCTCGTAATATTTTGGGCTAGGTAATGAACGATACTCATCGGCACCGAGATATTTCGTCATCGCAATCGCTTCATCGATAAATTTGCCAAGAGAATCTTTCCGAAGGTCACTGGTTGAAGAGCTGGAATATTTTTTATCAACATAAATAGACAGGTCTAAAGAATTCTGAGTAGATTCTTTGAGAACATCCAACTTCCTGTTTCTGAATTCCACTTCTATTTGACGAGACTTACCTAAATCAGCGGCAGCGTTATCGGCACCTTTTTTCTGTGCCTGTTGCACGACCCACTTCGCCAATTCCAATCTTTCTTTATTATTCATAATTAAAACCTATATTCTATAATATTCATTGTAACCATTTTTGTTTATGATGATACCCCGCCAACGGTAATTGAAGAAACCTTAGTGGTTGGCAAACCATCGGTAACCGGTGCCCGCTGACCTTCTTTGCCACAGGTGCCGCCAAAAGTATCGATCTTCAAATCGTTACCAACCATTACCATATTTTTCAGGACTTCCGGTCCATTACCAATGATATTAACATCTTTAACCGGTCTGGTCAGCTTTCCATCTTCAATTAAGCGGCCCGTTTTAAGGTAGAAAGTGAAATCACCGGGACCGATATTAACTTGTCCATTAGTAAATGATTCGGCGTAAAGACCTTTTTTAACGCTTCTGATGATTTCTTCTTTTTCATGCGGACCATTAAGCATATAGGTGTTTCTCATACGCGGGATCGGCCGATGTCTAAATGATTCCCGACGGCCGTTTCCGGTTGGTTTGACCTCGTAATGCCTGGCGCTGATCTTATCATGCATATAGGTCTTCAATATACCTTTTTCAACCAGATAGGTCACTTCGGTATCATTGCCTTCATCGTCGATGTTAAGCGAACCGCGATAATTTGGCAAGGTTCCATCATCAACGATACTGACAAAATCTTCGGCCACTTTTTTGCCGACCTTGTCGGCAAATAACGATTCGCCACGACGGTTAAAATCGGCCTCCATACCATGACCTATTGCTTCATGCAGCAGGATTCCGGCATCACCGGCGGCCAGAACAACCTCCATCTCACCAGCATCAGGCTTCACAGCTTCAAATAAATTAACCGTCTTTTGCACCGTGGAAATGGCAAGATTTTCGAGCGATTCCGGAGTATAATATTCTATACCCATACGTCCGCCAAGCATATCATAGTTATTTTCACGACGTCCATTCTCCTCCGCGTTACACACCGCAAAAATCCGTGTCTGCGGTCGATAGTCATATACAATCCGGCCGTCGGATGTGGCTATCAGAACATAATCGTTACTATCGCCAAAATAGACTTGCGTTTTGATTACCCTTTTATCGATAGTGACCATTTTATCATTTATCTTTTGCAGCAATGGAATTTTGGTGTCAATGCCAACATCTTCCCAGCGAGTATCAACATTATAATAACTTGGCGTTTCATGCAGCTTTAATTCCACCGATTTTATCGTTTTGTTACCATTAGCTATATTTGCGGCTGTTTTGGCAGCTTCTTTCATGGCCTTGGGTGTTATCTCTTCGGTAAAAGAATATCCGGTTTGATTTTCGCGAACAACCCTAATCCCAACCCCAAGAGAAACATCGGTAGATGCCCGGCTGACAATATTATCCTCAAGAGTAATATTGTTCGATATTTTATTTTGAAAATATAAATCACAGAAGTCCCCGCCCTTTTCGAGAGCGGTTGCCATAACCTGACTTATAATCGATTCATTCACTCCAAAATGTTCATAATAATCTTTTAATCCGTTTATTCCCCCACCTGGAGCCATCAATGCGGCCAGCGGATTGGCTTTGAAAATAATTGGAATTGTTGCCAATGCAATTCCCTTTGATCCTGTTTTTAGAAATTTTCTTCGAGACATTTCACTCATTCTGTTCCTCCAAGGTTAGTAAAAAATCTATCCTATATAATTTTAATCAAATAAAAAATAAATATACATATATATTAGACGTATTGGGGCCAAAATGTTTGCATTATTTTGTTAAAAGTTGTTAAAATTATTAGATTTTTCTAATGAAATGAACAGATTTTCCCTAATCATGAGAAAATAGAACAGAAATTAATAAAATACTTAAAAGTATATTGAAAAAATCCTGTCATAATTGAATTCAATAGACCTAAAAAACAGATAACTAATTTCACTGCCCTGGCTGACACAAGAGTCCAAAATACTTGTCGCATTAATCAATGAAATTTATTAGTGTTGATCCGGAGCAATGATACTTTCCGACAATTTCATAACTTTTTCATACGGTAAAGCCAGCCAGCTTTCGACCTGAGCCACATAATTTCTCGTGACCAGAGAAACAATGGTCGCCGTTTCCTCATCCGGAACTTCATAAATATGCATCGAATCCCAAGAACCCATCAGAGCAAAATGAGCCTTGAATTTTACATCCGGACATTTCATTTTAATCTCCTCGAGCCAGGCCTGAGAACTTCTTGCTCGCGCTTTTTGCTTTGAACTGTACTCAACCGGCTGACAATCGCCGACGGCTAATTTTGTCATCAATACAAATGTTTTCATAATATATCTCCTTGCCTATAAATTCGCATGGATGTACTTCGAGATGATTTTAAAAACTAACTCTTATGCTGAACAGGATGTCTGGATTGGCAAAAATATTTGCCGATACTATTAGTATAAACAATATACCAAATTTTATAAAAAATGAAAGACTTTATTCCTTTTTTGGCGAAAGCAGATTATAAAATCAATTGGATTAAAGCTTGATTTTTTATTAAAATTTGTTATATTATATGGTAAGAGGAATTATATTCCGGTGCGAATATTTCCAAATCAGATAATTATATTTTTCGAAATACTCGCAAATTCAATCTCTTGCCAACTGAGAATATATAATTTTAATATAGATTATTTGTCGAGTTGACAAGAACAAATTTAACAAACTAATACAGGGAGTATTATAATGTCAGAGAAAAGAAACCGCAAAAGAAAACGACCGATTTATTATCTTAAACTGATAAATCAGGAAACACAAAATCTGGCCGGTGGAATAATTGATATCTCTGCCAACGGACTAAAACTATCCGGCACCGAACCTTATGAGCCCGACGAGCTTACTCGCTTCTCTCTATCTTTACCTGACGCTATCGAGGGCGAAAGGCAGATTACCATCAAGGCCCGTAATATTTGGAGCAATCGCGATACCAGAGGGGATTTTTATGATTATTATACATCCGGTTTCAGTCTGGAAGATATCTCAATAGATGATATTACCTCTATTGAGGGTTCACTGAAAAGCTATCTATTTGAAGGATAGGCAGATAGCTTTATGCGTTATTTTAGGAGAATCATTTTTCTTGATGAAATATAACCGTCAGTAATGATTTTATACAAATATATCCCGGAAGTGACATCGTGTCCGTCTTCATCGGTACCGTTCCAGTAAGCGGAATATTTCCCTGCCGTCTGTTCTGCATCGACTAATATTTTTATCTGCCGCCCCAGAACATTATATACGACTATCTTGACATTTGATTGCGATGGTAATGAGTAATTAATTATTGTCGAGGGATTAAATGGATTCGGGTAATTCTGCTCTAATGCAAATTTATCTGGGATTTGATTATTGGTAATATCATCATTTAAATCGGTCATAGTGCAGCCAATTTCTCTTGCTCCCATAAGTACAGCACAATCATTGTTATCTGGTGCACAGGGGGATATATTGGCAATACTGAAATCGCGGCTGTCATAATCACAGAATAGCGGGTCCTCTGATATATTTCCATATTCGTCATCGACATTATATTCGTTGACACTCCAATCATCTTCATCATTACCATAAGCGTTGTTGCACTCCATCCGAAGTGAAGGATAAAAAAGAAACCATTGTTTGACACCGCCCCCGGCATTATAAGCCATTATGCAATTATTCACCATTGCCGAATCATCGGCTCTGAAGTTAATTTTGGGCGGGTCGCCCTCCAGAAGAATACCAGTTCCGCCGTTGTAGGCAAAAGTACAATTAGAGACATTTATGGCACCATAATTTATACTAAATCCATCCAAACTGTTACCAAAGACCAGACAGCCGGTCATGGTCAAGTCACTCCAGCCAGCTCTAATTCCGGCTCCGGTATTATTGGAAATTATGCAGTCTATTATTTTTGGCGCGGCGCCGTAGGAGCATAATATTCCATCCCCAAGATTGCCGGATATCTGGCAATTTTTGATAGTTGGCGAAGATTGACATATAATAGCCGCTTCATTCCCAAGCATTGGGGAGTAAGAGTTTGTAATGCTAAAACCATCAATAACCGAACTGCTGTCCTCACCATTTTTAAAAACAAATCCCTGATACGAATCGGGTTCTCCACCGCAATCTAAAATTGTTGCATCTGATCCGCTTTCAGACAAAAGAATAATATTTTTTCCATCAAAACTCAGATCTCTATTTCCGTCACCGGAATATGT
>JAUVBC010000277.1 GCA_030591405.1 Candidatus Zixiibacteriota bacterium | reverse complement strand
CGGCCACCGCCACCGATGACATCTCTGGCTGAAGATCATATGTTGCCACTTTTGGCGATGGTATCAAAGCGCGATCCTCATTCTCAAACGGCTCTTCCCGACCACCGTTAAAGAAGTAGGTTACATGCGCATATTTTTCGGTCTCGGCGATCCGAAGCTGTTTCATTCCGGCTTTGGCAACCACTTCCCCAAAAATATTTTTTAACCGAACCGGAGGATAAGCAATATGGGCCTCTTTCAAATCGGCTGTGTACTGGGTCATTGTGATTAAATGTACTTTCGGATTCTCAGGGTGTTTAAATTCTTCCGGATCATGTCCCGCAAAAATGTATGACAACTGACGAACCCGATCGGCTCTAAAATTAAAAAACAGGGCAACATCATCGTCGGCCAGTTTACCCTCATTTTCTTCTTCCAGATTGATCACAACCGGAAGGATAAACTCATCGGTAATATTATTTTTGTATGATTCTTTTATCGCCTCGACCGGATTCTTATGTTTCTCGCCGATCTTATTAACGATCGCCTGATAAGATTTTTCAACCCGCTCCCATCGTTTGTCGCGATCCATTCCATAGTACCGCCCCGATACAGTCGCGACTTTACCCAATCCGATCTCTGAAAAATAATCGACTATCTCTTTTAAATACCCGGCGCCGGAATGCGGCGGGGTATCGCGGCCATCCATAAAAGCATGCAGATAAAGCTTTGTGACGCCATTATCTTTGGCCATTTTGGCCAGCGCCTTAATATGATTCATCGAGCTGTGCACACAACCATCGGAGACAAGTCCAAAAAGATGCACCGCAGAATTATTGGAGACCGCTTTTTTCATTCCGTCAAGGAAAACTTCATTGGTGAAAAAATCGCCGTCAGAAATTGATTTATCAATTTTGGTAACTTCCTGATAAACAATTCTTCCGGCGCCGAAATTGAGATGCCCGACCTCGGAATTACCCATTTGACCTTCAGGCAGACCGGCCGCAAGACCGGAACCATCAATAGCAGTATGCGGACAAGTTTTAAATAATCGATCAAGATTCGGCGTTTTAGCCGCCGCAATAGCGTTGTAGTTGCTATCTTCACTGAGGCCATAACCATCCATTATACATAAAATAAACATATTGCTTAATCCTTATTCCGATCCTGTCAGCTTCTTCAATCAATTCCGTATTTCGGCCTGAATTCGTTGATCCATTCGTGGCGTCCTGATTTTTCAATCGCTTTGACAAGCTGCTGTATAGTTATCCTTCCGATAGATGCCTTATATTTATCCGGTACAAATTCATTTAGAAACGGCCACAACCCAAACTCCTCGCCTTTTTTGGAAACTTTCCAGAAAGCCGGGTTCCTTTCATCGTGAAGGAGAAGGAAACAACCTTTCTTTTCCAGAGAAAACAGCACCTCCCTAAAAAACTGATAGTAGTTAACAAATAAACAAATAGATCCGGATTCAGAAACCATCTCCCTAAAACCAAACTTATCCATTAGCTCCCAATATCTTCTTCCTATATGATGAAGGTAGCAATCCTTATAATCACTTGAGATAGGATTTCTCCCATCACAATCACCTCCTGAAAAAATAGAACAACCGCCAAATTCCTTTTCCGCGAGTTTTGCCTCGATGAAAATTCGTTCGCTATTTCCTTTTATGAACAGATCAATGGAGGTAGGCTGGCCAGTGTCTTCGTTAAAAACATCCCGGTCGTCATACTCAAATTGCGCTTCGACCTCACCGGTCGGCCAAGTCATTCCAGCCTCTTCGATAACTTCACGTAATGGTTCGAGGTCTTTTTTAACAATCAATGGTCCCACAAGATTGAATACCATCGCCTGGCTGCTCAGGCCATGATGAAGGTACTTGTGAAGCGGATAGGACTCTTTCCCTTCAAGCTCTTTTTGCCTATTGGTGATATAATCGGCCACCTCTTCGCAAATGATATTTTTCGGCCATTTATCATGCGATTTAAGGCAATAATTCATTTTTCTATTTGTGGGCAATTCCTTTTTTGAAAACCATTTTGCGGCAGCATCTCGGAGTTTTTTCTCATACACTTTGTAACGTTCGAAGGGCCATTCTTTTGCTAACTGCCTGCTACTTTTTTCTACATTGCCCGCTTTTATCATTTCAACACGACCCTTTTTTCGCCGGTTTGAATCTTTCCAATTTTATACGTTTTTTCGCCCGTTTTTTTCAAAAATTCGATAACATCATCGGCAATATCAGGAGAAACCACCAGAATATACCCGATCCCCATATTAAACGCCCGATACATCTCATTCTCCTCAACCGGGCCGTTTTTTTGCAGCCAATCAAATATCGGCAAACTATCCCAGGTTCCTTTTTGAATTACTGCCTGAATATTATCAGGCAATATTCTGACCAGATTCCCGGCAATGCCGCCACCGGTAATATGCGCCATTCCGGCAATATCGAACTTGTCGATCAATTGATGTATTGGTGTCAGATATGATTTATGCACTTCCAAAAGCGCCTGCCCAATTGAGGTCCCAAGTGAATCAACTTTATCGTCAGGTTTCAATTCTGCTTTCTCAAAAGCGATTTTACGAGCCAAGGTGAATCCGTTGGTATGCAATCCTGTTGAGCCGAGCCCAATGATAACATCGCCATCTTTGATAGTTGAGCCATTGATAATTCTATTTTTATCAACCATTCCAACAATAAACCCAACCAGATCATATTCACCTTCCGAATAAATATCCGGCATCTCGGCGATCTCACCTGCAATCAACGCCATCCCGCTGTTTTTGCATCCGACCGCACAACCCTCGACGATTTTTTCTATTACATCCGGTCTAACTTTGCCGATCCCGATATAATCAAGGAAAAAAAGCGGTTTCGCTCCATGCACCAGAATATCATTAACACAATGATTCACCAGACACTGACCGAGGGTATCATGGACATCGGTTAAAAAGGCAATTTTGGTTTTGGTCCCGACCGAATCGGTCGAACTGATAAAAACCGGTTCGCTTATACCAGTCATATCCGGTTTAAAAAATCCGCCAAAGGAACCGATCCCTGTCAAAACCGAATCATTAAAGGTCGCTTTCGCCAGTTTTTTAATCCGCTCGACTGATTCTTCGGCCGCATTGATATTTACCCCGGCCCCGGCATAATCTATATTTTTATTCTCTGCCATAATCTCTTCCTCCGAATATGTTGAAAAACCAAGCTAACAATCGGCCTATTCAAAGTCAAGATAATTGGGAAATGGGAAAATTATAGATATAAAAAAACCGGGGTGCCCCATCCGCTTGTTGCAAATCCTGAATTATAAGAAGGGCGGTGGGAATTTTATGATTTCGGGATATGTCTTATCTGTGCCGTCAGGAACCCTTCCCTGACGCAATATAAAACTACTAGAACTGCCAGTTTTCTCTACTTAATAAGATCTTAAGATCAATGCAGTCAATGTCAAAATGCTTGCAAATATTTGGTATAGTTACAGCTTTGGGCTTATATTTCTCAAGAGTTACAACAGTTGAGTTATTAATCCCCGCTTTTGCAATTATAAAAGGATCGGCGACTGGCCTGCCTGATAATAAATTTTTCCGACTTATGTTTTGTTGAAAGTGTTTAACGGTATAAATTTTAGAGATAAAT
>JAUVBC010000207.1 GCA_030591405.1 Candidatus Zixiibacteriota bacterium | reverse complement strand
ATTGAGCAATAAAATGCAGGTTACTATCTTTTAGATAAGAATTACATTTTAGATTTGCGATTTTGCAATCGGCAATGATTTGCTCCTCGCCATCAAATTGCCATTCTTCGGGAATTACCCATTTTATTTCGGTTTTGTATAATCCTGGATCTCCAAACGTAATAGGGTGGAGACGCGGTTCTTCCAATTTACCCAATTCCTGCCCGGCATGAAAAAAATCAAGACTCATCATTAACATCTTACCTGCTTCTGACGCGTAATTATCAGCTTCCAAATCAAAGCTGATTTGACATGAATCGCCATCAGAATTACTTTCGAAATTAGTTAGTCTTGGATTTTGCATAGCTCTGGCAAAACGCTTTTGGAATTCCTTGATTTGATCCTTAATTGGATATTTTTTCTGTTTGTATCTTCCAGTTGAGGCTTTGCGATTATAATCGGTTATAATGACATGCGCAGAAAATGTATTATCAGAACCAAGTGTCGCCTCGGCGTAATAGTTCCGATGATATTGCTCCGGCAAAAGTGTTGGCAAAGTTACTAATTCAAATTCTTTTTCTGATACGCGAAGTACTTTTGAGTCGTAAAGTGATAAGGGCAGTTCGCCCAATGATGTAGATGGACTGGTAGGATCAAAATAAAGCCAGTCGTTCACAGAGGCCGATAAATAGTTATCCTCCAGACTATCCAATTTTATCGCCACAATGGCATGGTTAAATTGATATGGCGAGGGGAAATCTGTATCAATATCATTTCCAATGACGGCCAGCACCGGTTGGGCATCAATACCAACGACTCTCAGCATAGTTATCATCAGCATCGCCTTATCTTTGCAGTCTCCAAATCGATTGGCAAATGTCTCGAATGATTTTCTGGGCTTATAGCGGCCTTCGCCAATTTCAACAGCGACATATCGTATCTGGTCCCGGACAAAATTGGCGATCGCCTCAACTCTTGTTTTTGTTGAAGACGATGCAGCCGTTATTTTTTTCACGGTTTCAACCAGGGCGCTATCTCCAACTAAACTGCCGGAAAATTTATTATGTGCCCAGGCCGAGACAGAGCTCCAATCATCGAATAGATGCAAAACTCCTTTTTCCGGATTATAAAAGCTGACATCGAGACGGCGATAAACATATTTCCAATCAACCATATACAGTTCGTCTTTTCGATAAGGGAGAAAATCGAATTTCCACTCATAGACATTATCACTGACAGTTCGAGTAATGGAGTCAATATATTGACATGACTCATTCAGTGTCCAACCTTTTGGTAATTCTACGATAAAATTAGTTTGAAGAACCGGCAGGTCTTCCTGGAAAATATAAGCATGGTTATAACTGCACCAGGGTTCGTCTTCGACGACGATATACTCATATCCGATAATATCGCCAACTTCAACATCGGAAAATCTAGCCATCACTGTCCGGCTGTCGCCATAGTATCCAGCCTCGTTTTGCAGATCAACAGTAACAATATCATTTTTGTTCAATTCTATTTTTTGGCCATTTGGCTTTATTTGCCAGCCTTTTAAGCTTTTGACATGTCTGGCTGAATGGATGCCAAGCCGTGATATTCCATGCTTAATCCCGGCGGAGGTTAAAATCTTTTTGGCAATCCGGCCGTGGTTTTTCGATTTCCCATTTTTTGAGACAACTACTCGCTCTTCATCAAATATGACAAAAGCCGATGCGTCCTTATCCACCTTAATATCCACTGCCGATTCAATGGCATCTTTGAGCCATTTTGGTTCAGCGTGGCCAATTGAACAAAAAATGATAGTCAGAATAAATGAAAATATTAGTGATATGGAATTGCCAGGCGTCTTACAAATCATAATATCTCCCAGAATGAATATGTATATTACTTGTGTGATGTTAAACTTAGGTAAATATACCATGATTGGCAAGTATAAAAAACTGAATGGACGACCAATAAACTTTACAATTCTATTTTCAGGATCGTAACATCTTTTAACTTATCTATTGGAAAAATATGTCCTTCTCTATCAAACGAGCTTAGTTGACTGTTGGCGATATAATAGAATTTATCTCTTACAACAACTCCGGTAGTAGGTTCATTAAACAGTTCATTATTCATTTCAATTATTTCGCATTTGGTAATACTGTTCAAGTTTTTGTCGAGAACATAACGTGCAATTCGATTCGGCCGTAAACCATTTTGAACGGCAATAAGCGAATTATCATGGAAATAAAGACCGTCAATGCCATACATAGTGCAATTATCCGGGGTAGTAATAAGTTGATGACTTAAATCATTCAAATTGACAGAATAAACACCTTCAGAATAGGCGGCGATAAATAATATCTTTTCATCTGAAGAAAGAGTGATACCGTTGGAACCGATAAACAGTCCTTCGTCAAAAAGTAATTCAAGGCTGTCCCGAATATGATGAATAAAAAATATCTGTCCGGTTCTGCTGTCAGTGCAATAGACATCACCGGATGAATTAATAACCAGATCATTAAACTCATGATCTTCGTTTTTGGGCGAATGAAATATTTTTAGTAATTTTCCAGACAGATCATATTTATGAATGGTTGACTTGCCCGAATCTGCTGAAGTATAATCTTTCATATTTTTGGCAGCGGCCGTGCATACCCATAAATTATTTCTGACCGGATCAACCTCCATTCCGAGAGTTGCATAAAGGCCATCCTGTTTTTCATCGGTGAAATTATTGAAATTTCCATTTTCATCGATACTGATGATTTTTCTTTTATAAATACTACTGAGAAATATTCGTTTGCTGATCGGATCGTATGCAATTCCCTCAGGAATTAAATCCTTTTCTTTCACGGTAAATGCTATTTCACTATTATTGATAGTTTTGCGAATCCTATTTAATTTATTGACGATTAAATTGAATCTTTCGCTATTTTTAATAGAATCGAAGTCACTATCCTGTTCGACTCCAAAATCAATTCCTTTTTCCGCCAATTTTTCCAATAAATCAAGCGCCGCATCCGATTCTCCTGTTAAAGCATAACCGCAGGCAAGATTATAGATTATCACTGGATTGGTGGGTCTGATTTTATTTGCCTCAAAGTAGCTATTTCTAAATGTTTTAAAATCACCAGATTGGTATGCCTGCGTTCCCTGATTATAATAATGTGCAAGACTATGAGTAGTATCCGATTGAGCCGAAATTGACGAAGCGATGAACAGTATCGCAAATAAGATTAATAATAAAAGACGCATATGAATCCTCATTTATTGTTTGTTACAAAATTGCAAAATCAATGGGAATTTCTCCCAGCTTTAATTAAATAGGGCCATTTACTCCTTATGTTTCTTAGAACCTGAAAAAATTACATATTTAGTTTATTTTTCCCAAGTTTTTGTGGCTAATTCGTTAAAAAACCTGTTGACAATCCTGTATAGGCTATTATATTCGATTGTCTTTGTGAAAATAATAACAAGCTTTTAACACTAGAGGTTTGTAGGAGAATAAAATGAACCAGTATCTTGAATCAGTATTGGCCACTGTTAAGGCTAAAAACCGTGGTGAGGACGAATTCCTCCAGGCCGTCGATGAGGTCTTGGAATCACTGTCACCAGTAATTGACAAACATCCGGAATATGCCGAGGCTAAAATTGTTGATCGTATTGTTGAGCCGGAGCGGATGATTGTTTTCCGTGTTCCGTGGATTGACGATGCCGGCAAAGTCCAGGTAAATCGTGGATTCCGCGTTGAATTTAATAGCGCCATTGGCCCTTACAAGGGCGGTCTGCGTTTTCATCCTAGTGTCAATCAGGGTATCCTGAAGTTTCTGGGATTTGAGCAGGTTTTCAAAAACAGTCTGACCACACTTCCTATGGGTGGCGGTAAAGGTGGATCCGATTTTGATCCCAAAGGCAAATCAGACTTTGAAGTGATGCGCTTTTGCCAGAGTTTTATGACCGAACTGTGCCGTCATATTGGCCCCAATACCGATGTCCCGGCTGGCGACATTGGCGTCGGCGGTCGTGAAATCGGCTTCATGTTTGGACAGTACAAGCGTGTCCGTAACGCCTTTGAAGGTATCCTGACAGGTAAAGGCTTGAATTGGGGCGGAAGTTTGATTCGTCCGGAAGCTACCGGTTATGGTACTGTTTATTTCGCCGAAGAAATGCTCAAGACAAAAGGTAAAGCATTTGATGGCTTGAAGGTTTCTGTTTCAGGTTCCGGCAATGTTGCTCAGTATGCGACCGAAAAAGTCAACGAGCTTGGTGGTAAGGTTGTTACTTTGTCAGATTCCAGTGGTTATATTGTTGACGAAGATGGTATCTCAGCTGAGAAGCTTGCCTTTGTCTTTGAACTGAAGAATGTCAAGCGCGGCCGGATCAAAGAGTATGCTGATAAATTCTCGTCAGCCAAATACTTTGAAGGTATTGGCGTTTGGAACGTTCCGGTTGATGTTGCTCTTCCATGTGCCACTCAGAATGAACTTAATGGCGACGATGCTGCTGCTCTTCTTAAGAACGGCTGCTTCTGCGTTGCTGAGGGTGCCAACATGCCGAGCACTCCTGATGCTGTCAACAAGTTTGTTGCCGCTAAGATCCATTACGGTCCTGGTAAAGCTGCCAATGCTGGTGGTGTGGCTGTTTCTGGTTTGGAAATGTCACAGAACAGCATGCGTTTGAACTGGACCCGTGAGGAAGTTGATACAAAACTGCATAATATCATGATTGCAATTCATGAGACCTGCAAGAACACTGCTGAAGCGTATGGCGATCCTGGCAACAATGTCATGGGTGCCAACATTGGTGGTTTCCTCAAGATTGCTGACACCATGCTTGATCAGGGTGTTGTCTAATTACT
>JAUVBC010000335.1 GCA_030591405.1 Candidatus Zixiibacteriota bacterium | reverse complement strand
CCAAGTAGTACCATTGCCAAACAAAAGGCGAAAGTCCGTCTCAAAGCGATATCAAAGATTTCATATTTATTAATCATTTGGACAATCCATTAATCATATCATAAACAATTCTAAAACACCCGCAAGACAAGTAGACCTATCTAAATATATGAAGATTCGCCATTTAGTCAAGGTTTTCAACTATCTGCTTTCAAATCAGAACAACCGGCAACTCTAAGAATATCAATCTTTTCTCTTATAATACTTACGATTTTTTTATTAAAATAATTGACGCTTTAGGTTTTACAATTACAGAAATATATTCTACTCCTAAAAAGTCTCGAAATATGTCTCTTCGCCACTTTTAATAGAGTTCTTTTCTTCCTGCCCAAGTCCGAATTTACCGGTTTTATTGAGCGTAATCTTATGCTCTTTTTTGGCATTTTTATATTCTGTGATAAGGCGGGACACATCTAATCCGTATTCACTCGCTTTTCGATATTTTTCAATATTGCTCCTGAAGGTTTCATTCAGAGCTTCGGGGTCATCCATCGATATTTTGCTTAATTTACGATTTGTCTCACTCTTAATTTTATCAAAAATATGTTCAACATCACCAACAATAAGAGAACCGGCAAAAGCCATTATGATAATTATAAAATCAATTGCTATTGCCAATAGCAACGCAAACAGCGCCAGATTGTTCATTTCCAATAAATCGTTGAGAACCAGCATAAAAGCCTGCTGGCGATTAATAGATTTTTCAATATAATTTGCTTGATTGGGCGGCATCGGAATCTCAACAGATGAGGCTGTTAATACTTTGACTTCATTAAGCGGAAAACCGACCCAGGCATGATTGGCTATTTCAACCTGATCCTCTATTGTCCGGTCGCTATTAAGAGCCAGGGCGAGCGAATCAACCGATTCAATATAATTATCAATTATGACAAGATTTTCATCAAGCTGGGCCATATTTGTCTCAAAATAATTGGTAATGATTCCTTTTCCCTTACCCTGTCGATAATTTTCTCCCTGCCGTTTTTCCCATGATAAAACGGTCGCGCGGGCTCCGTCGATAATCGATTGAATATATTCATCGCGGCTTCCCTCATCGACAATTGTGGCCCATCCGTTCGCACGCTCCAGTTCCAAAAGCTTCTGTAGTCGGGAAACCTGATAACGACCTTTCATTGAGGCCTCTTTGGCGGTTTGGGCATAATCGGCCAATGCCCCACGCAAGTCCTGAGAGTACTGTCCTCTTATTTTATGAGCTCTGGTTGTTTCCTGAAGGGCTGTGTCAAAGCTTACAAATGAAAAAAAGATGGAAAAAGCGGCCGCAATTCCAAAAGCGGAAACATATGTTAATTTATTGTCCCGCATTCGCATCAATGACCATGCTATCCCCAAAAGGACAATTTGAAGACCGAGTGAGCCGATAAAGGCGAGTTGCTTATCAAGCAGGACTGACATGCCATTATAGGTAGTAAAAAAGGATAATATCGACAGAAGAAATGTTCCGAGATATATCATAAAAGAAGTAATGCCGGATAATCTATTTGAAATCATTCTGATTCCCCCAAAACAGTAAAAAAGCCAAAAGACGAGATATTTCTTCTATATCTTATAAATATCGGCGGGTAAAAAATAAAAATTACTAATATAAAAACAACAGGGTGGCCCAAATAGGCCACCCTGCTGAACAGAAAATTCAAATTGTATATCGAATTATGGACATGCGGGATCGGTGCCGCCTTTGTACTTATAATTTATTAAATACACAATATCCAAAATATTAACAGGAGACATACCGTCGACATCACCTGCTATAAGCGGATCTGGCGCAGGGCCGCCCTTATATTTATAATTGATTAAAAATACAATGTCGAGGATGTTTATTCCTTCTAAACCATCGACATCACCACAGATGTAACCAAGACTTGTAAATGTGCCCAGCAAAACTGAATATCCGCCCCACTGCCCATCGGCATCCTCGGCTCTTACCTTATAAAAGAGATCAACTGCTTCCGGCTTGTCAATAAAGGTGTAAAAAGTATCAGCGATAGCTGATGAGATCAATGTTTCAGAACCAAAAACCGATATTTTTTCGATATCATCAACATAAATACCTTCAAACTGAATCCCGGCATCAGTACTATATCTAAAAGAGACATATACTGACTGCCCGACGTAGGCGGACATATCAAATTGCGCCTCTACCCAGCCGCTTGAAGTCCCGGTGATACCAAAACCTTGATTATTACCATTTGGATTTGTTTCGGTGGTTATATTACCAGCAAGATTTGTCCATGAAACACCATCCGGCGAAACCGCAAAATAGGCATAATCAAAATCATCTTCTAATTTATAATAAGTCCAAAAAGTGAAAATATCACCAGAACCAATCATCACAGGATTTCTTGTTGTCAAAGCTCCGTTAAAATTGGCCGCAGACATTCCGGAATAAAAACTGCTATAACCGGAGTTATATCTGGAATAACCAATTGTAAATCCTTCACTAAAAAAGTTATCAAAATTATCTCCCAGATCGGTAACCTGGGATAAATCGGAATACTCATAAAGTTCATAATTAACACCTTTATTAAAGGCGTCTGGATGCGTCCACTCAACCTGATACGATGAAAAATCAACCGTATCTTCCAAAATTAGCGACGGCGGTTTTGGCACCATCGCCTGTTCGACACTGTCGCAAACCTCGATTAAGAAAAGGGTCGAAAGATAGTTTTCATCAACCAGCGGGACTATTCGATTGGTCGCCGGCCAGAAGCCATCATTGGAGGTTCCGACCTCAACAACAAAAGCGTATGATTTATTTTTTAAAGTCTGTTCACCGTAATACCAATCATCGGTACCGCCATTAACCGGATAAAGCGGGTCTATATAATTTGGCGTATAACCTGTAAAAAAGCAGGCAGAATCACCCAGGCCAATGTAT
>JAUVBC010000291.1 GCA_030591405.1 Candidatus Zixiibacteriota bacterium | reverse complement strand
GGACAGGCCGAAGCTATCGCACGGAACTTAAGAGAGATGACTAATCTAACCGTTCCGATTATTATCACCGTTATTGGCGAAGGTGCATCTGGTGGTGCTCTCGGCATAGGAATTGGCGATAAAATATTTATGCTTCAGTATTCATGGTATTCGGTGATCTCACCCGAGGGCTGCGCTGCAATTCTTTGGCGGGATAATAAATTCGCGCCGGAAGCTGCTGAGGCATTAAAGGTCACCGCTACCGACATGTGGGATATGAAGCTGATTGATAAAATAATTCCTGAACCGCCGGGCGGGGCGCATAATGATCATAAGCTCACTGCTTTGACAATGAAAAAAGAAATACTTAATGCCATAAATGAACTTGAAAACCTTTCGACCGAAGAATTGTTAGAGAAGCGGATTGCAAAGTTTCGGAAGATGGGTGTTTTTAAAGAATAGGAGGGTATCCTATGGCTTTATCAGAAGAACTACAAAGAATTATTGTTTGCCCCAAATGTAAGGGCGAGCTAACTTACTGGAAAGAAAAGAACAAATTGGATTGTAAGGACTGCCAATTATTTTTCAGGGTGGAAGATGATATTCCAATTTTGTTTAATGAAGAAGCGGAAAGCTATTAGCCAAAGGTATAGTTATGAAACTATCTAAATTTTGTTCTGAAGATTTAATAACTTTCGATTTGAAATCAACCGAAAAGGAAAAGGTTTTGGAAGAATTGGTTGATTTAGTTTCGGGATCGGCATTGGTCAAGGATGCCGCTCAATTAATTGCAGATGTCAAGGAAAGAGAAGAATTGGTAACCACTGGTGTTGGTTATGGGGTTGCATTTCCTCATGCTAAAACAAAGGCGACCAAAGGTATTGTGATTGCTTTTGGACGTTCTGACAAAGGTATTGATTTTGACGCTATGGATCATAAGCCGGTGAATCTGTTTTTCCTGATTGCTGCTCCCGAAGATGCTATTGGTGCTCATCTAAATGTGATGGCAAGATTGTCGTATGTTATGAAGTCGGAAGAAAATCGAGAGAAAATGATGAAAGTCACATCGCCCGGTGAATTGCTGCAAATGATTGATGTTGTCGATTAATTAAGTATGGGCAGGGAGGCCGCAGTTTATGACATGGTTTTCGACGATTTTTTATAGAAATCGCCGTCTTCTCAATTTTGGTATGGTAATCATTTTTTTCCTGTTGATAACCGTCTCTGATGGAGTAGTCAGACCTTTCCTGGGAAATATTGCGATGTCAATATTTCATTATCCTTTTTCCGAGCTGAAAAGCAGCATTGATAATCTTAAAAATGTCGCTGAAGATAATCGTAATCTGAAAAATACACTAACCGAGACATCGTTACAATTGAGTTCTCTTGCCGAAGCGCGACGGGAAAATCATCGCTTGCGAGAGTTCCTTGGATTTGAACCGCCAGAAAATTTTCGCGTCGTTCCGGTAAAAATAGTTTCATTGGGAAATATGGGACATAATCAGTATCCGATAGCGGCTGCTATCAATAAAGGTCTCAATGATTCAATTAAAATAAACCAACCTGTCATAAATCGATTTGGTCTGGTTGGCAAGGTCAAAGAAGTGATGCCGGAGTTTTCAACGGTACAACTTTTGACCGATCCGGCCAATGCGATTTCGGCTCGCATAGCTGAAAGTCGCCAGTTTGGTATCGTCAGATATTCTCCCGTGGAAGGGATGATATTTGACAACCTCCCGGCAGATGCGGTGATTAATAAGGGTGATTTGGTTATTTCATCGGGGCTGGGCGGCGTCTATCCATCAGGGCTGACCATTGCTGTGGTCGATTCTGTTCTGAGTATAAAAGGTGAAATAAAAAAATCTATCTGGCTAAAACCAAGTGCCGATTTTCTTGAGATCGAAGAATTATATGTTCTGGAGAGTATGATCCAATGAGAGTTTTACCCTACCTGCTATACTTATTTCTGATAACCTTTCATTTAATAATTCTCTCCGATTTAATTTCAATTCTGGGCGCTCGTCTTAATATGCTGATTCTGATTATCGTAATAATAGGTTTGTTTAAATCTGAAACCGAGGCGATCTGGTTCGGTTTGTCTGCCGGTATTATTGTTGGTGCCGCCAGACTTGATCTGATGCCCTGGGAAGTTTTGGTCATAACCGTTATTGCCGTGGCTGTCAAACAGGTTAGCTCAAGAATCAATTTGGAATCTCTGGCATCCAAAGTTGTTGTTTTGGCCTGCAGCGTTTTTCTGCATGAGGTTATAATAACATTGATAATCTCAACCGAAGAAATTTTCTTTATTCTGATAAGATATATTCTACCCGGCACCGCCTATACGGTTCTTATCGGTCTGATATTTTTCCTTATAAAAGACGGCAGGATATCCAGAAAAAAAATCAAGGCTCTTTTTTAGCGATGCGAGATACCGGCACCAATAAGGGATTGAGAATCGGTCTTGCCTCAGCCTTCCTTGCCCTGGCGTTTTTGGCCATTATCGGCGGTCTGTTTTATCATCAGGTTATCTTGCACAGTAAGTATACTGTTGAATCTGAAAATAACAGAATCCGCGTCCAGCCGATTATCCCAAAACGGGGTGTTATCTTTGATAGAAACTATCAGGTAATAGCCGATAATAGATTATCATTCACCGTTTCAATTGTTCCCTTTGAAAAAAAGACCGGTGTTACCATTCCACAACTGATGGAACTGCTCGACATGGATAGTACTGCTATCACCAAAAGAGCCTCGGCCAATTTTATCAGCAATTATATCCCGTCACCGATCAAACGCGGACTCGACATTGATGTAATATCTATTCTTGAGGAACAGGGCGATCAGTACCCCGGTGTAACATACAGCATTGAATCGGTGCGGCAATATCTGGCCGATGCTGCCATCGAAACATTTATCGGTTATGTTGGTGAGGTTTCGCCAGACGAGATAAAAACCTTTCCGGAGAAGGAGTATAGACCGGGAACTTTGATTGGAAAAAAGGGAATTGAGAAAACTTACGATAATCTTCTGCGCGGTATTGAGGGGACAGAATACATCGAAATCTCGGCCAAGGGCAAAATAATCGGCTCCTATGAAGGTAAAGAAAAAATTCCTGCTGTACCCGGCGATGACATTAGCCTTACGATAGATATTGATCTTCAAAAATTTATCGTTGACCAGTTTAATAGTTTCGATACCCAGTATTGCTGTGGCTCGGTTGTTGCCATGGACCCTCGCAATGGAGAAATACTGGGGATGGCTTCGTTCCCACAGCTTGATCCCAATATTTTTTCCGGCCCGATACCATCTGATTTATGGCAGAGCATAATTTCCGATACCATGCACCCACTTTTGAATCGTCCGCTGGCCGGTATATATACACCCGGTTCAACAACTAAGTTGGTGACTGCCGG
>JAUVBC010000166.1 GCA_030591405.1 Candidatus Zixiibacteriota bacterium | reverse complement strand
GGAATCGTAATTGAACCGCCAACGGCCAAACCGATTGTTATTGCTTCTTCAAGTTCATCATCAGAGATGCCGTTTTTATGACATTGGATTAAGTGATATAAAATGCAATCGTCGCATCTTAAGACGAGCGAAGCAACCAAACCAAGAAGTTCTTTCACTTTGGCTGGCAAAACACCATCTTGATAGACCTGACTATCAAGACTGTAAAATCGTTTTAGATTCAGATTGGCGTATTTCATGACGGTTTCATTGAGCAACTCTCTCTTTTTTTCAAAATTATCAACTCTTTTGGTTGTCATAATTTGCTCCAATATTTTAAATGGATATTATTTTTTTTATTTTTATAACATTTAAATTTATCAAATAATTCTTGCTTCGCAAGATTATTGAAACAATTCTATAAATTAATAGTTTTAAGGATGAACAATTAGTAAATACTCGACTAAAGAAAATATTAATGTCGGTAAATAAAATATGCCCTTTAGGAATTTGTCTATAAGTCGATAACTATATTGAGGTTAAAAAAAGTAATAAGTTTTAGAATATTGGAATAGAAATTGTTTTAATTGATAAATTGATTAGAATTGCTTAAAATTTAATCCGAAAATACGTATAAGTTAAATATAAAAATAAGAGAAAATAAAATGGCATATAGCAAAGATAGTTTAACAATTGATGCGGAAAAAGTCGCAAATCAGCTGTGTGAAGTGATTTTAAGTCAAATCGGCGGGACTCTCAAGAAAAGCGGAGCCGTAATTGGGATTTCCGGGGGTATTGATTCTTCGGTTTGCGCGGCCTTATGCGCCAAAGCACTCGGTCCGCAAAAAGTTTTGGGAGTGATGATGCCTGAAAAAGAATCATCAGGTGACAGCGAGAAACTGGCGAGGAAACTGGGTGAAAAATTTGGCTTTGAGACTATCAAAGAGGATATTACCAGGGGATTAGCCGGTTTGGGATGTTATTCCGAACGGAATGAGGCTATTAAGCAGGTTTTCCCTGAATTCGATGAGAGTTGGAAATGCAAAATTATTATCCCCACCAATATTCTTGAGAAGAAGACATTTAATGTTTTTTCTCTTTGTATCGAAAATTCAGCAGGGGAGAAAAAAACCAAAAGAATGCCGCTCTCGGCATATTTACAGATCGTCGCGGCCTCCAATTTTAAGCAAAGATTAAGAATGACAACACTTTATTATCATGCGGAAAAGAAGAACTGGGCCGTGATCGGAACCGGTAACAAAGATGAGCATGAGCAGGGTTTCTTTGTAAAATATGGTGATGGCGGGGCTGATTTGAAACCTATTGGTCATTTATTCAAGATGCAGGTGTTTCAATTGGCCGAATATCTTGGTGTTCCTGAAGATATAATTAACAGGACTCCAACCACAGATACCTATAGCTCCGAAGTCACGCAGGAAGAATTTTTCTTCGGATTAGATTTTTACAGAATGGATATGCTATGGCATGCGTTGGAGCAAAATATTCCAGCCAAGGAAGTGGCCAAGGTACTTGACTTGACCATCGAGCAGGTTGAAACCGGTTATGCTAATATTAAACGCAAAATACTGGCTACCGAATATCTTCGAATGGAACCCTTAATGGCTGATATGCAAAAATAGTTTTTGACTTATTTGAGTGAATAGATAATTATTATTAAGATAAGGAAGGATTTCAATGCCAACTATTGATCAAAACACGGCGCGAGGCGACATAAAGAATTTTATCATTGACTCATTTATGTTTGGCCAAAAGGATCAAACATTTTCAGACTCTGATTCTTTTATGGAAAAAGGGATTGTCGATTCCACCGGTATTTTGGAGATGACTTCGTTTATAGAAGAAAAATACGAGTTTGCTATTGAGGACGATGAGATGACTCCTGAAAACCTTGACTCAATAGATAATCTTGTGCAATTTATTTCCAAAAAATTAAGTTAAATGCCCCGACGGTCTCAATTGAGATCCCAATCGAATAATCCGCAGGGATTTCCACCTGAAAGCTTAGATATAATTATGAAGATATTTGATACCCTTTTGGAATCGGCCCTGAAATTTTCTAATAGAATTGCAGCCGTTCATCTCGAAAATCGAATTAGCTATGAAGAATTATATCAAAGAAGCAGGATGGTCGCTGATTATATTTCCGGTTTACATCTAACAAGTGGCTCTCGAATTGGGATTCTTTATGAAAATTCGATTGAGTACATATATCTGTATTTTGCCATTTTCGGCGCAGGGCATGTACCAGTGCCTCTTGATACTTCGCTGAAGCCGGAACGGCTGAATTTTATCCTTTCAGACTGCGGAGCCAGTGCACTAATAATCCAAAGCAAATTTCAAAAATATCTGCCAATGTTATTGGAACCGGATGGAATCATCAAAGAAATTATTACGGATAATAATATCCAACCGGATTTTCCCGGCCTTAATATTAAGCTAATTAATAATATTCTTTCCAAACCAATAAACGAAACCATTCAACAAATTAAATCGGCCAAAAATAAATTTGACCCAAAAGATGCTTCCGATGAATTGGCTGCGATCTTTTATACCTCGGGCAGCACCGGCGCTCCCAAGGGAGTTATGCTGTCGCATAAAAATCTTCTGTCCAATACATTTTCGACCATAGAATATTTAGAATTAAAATCAGATGACAGCGTTTTAGTTATTCTGCCGTTTTATTATATTTATGGAAACTCGCTGCTTTTGACCCATATCGCTGCCGGCGGAACGGTTATTATTGATAATCGGTTTATGTATCCTGAAGTTATTTTGAAGACGATGGAGAAAGAAAAGGTCACTGGATTTTCGGGGGTCCCATCAAATTTTATGATTCTCCTAAACAAATCCACTTTCCCCGACCGAGAATTCAAATATTTGAGATATTTTACTCAGGCTGGTGGCTCAATGGCCCCCGATGTTATAACAAAAGTGAAAAATGCTTTTCCTGATAAACAAATATTTATCATGTATGGACAGACTGAGGCTTCTCCTCGAGTATCTTATCTACCTCCTGAACAACTTGAAAACAAAATCGGTTCAATTGGAATTCCGATTCCAGGAGTCGATATCAAAATTATGAATGAAGATGCTGTCGAAGTGCCCAATGGAGAATCGGGCGAACTGGTCGTAACTGGCGATAATGTAATGCTCGGATATTGGAATCGGGATGATGAGGAAAACCAGGTTATTCGCAATGGAAGTTTGTTCACCGGCGATCTTGCAAAAAAAGATGAGGACGGGTACATATATATAATTGGCCGCAAGAAGGAGATCATAAAATCGGGCGGTAATCGGGTTAGTACCAAAGAAGTTGAAGATTGTATTTTGGAACATGACCTTGTTGTTGAGGCGGTCGTATTTGGGGTTGCCGATGATCTTCTTGGTGAGGCTATCAAGGCAGTCGTAGTTACAAAAGAATACAACGAAATATCAGAAGATGAAATAAAACAGTTTTGCCGGATAAAGCTGGCCGATTTTAAAATACCTAAGAAAATTGAGTTTATGGAGTCGCTACCCAAATACCAGTCGGGCAAAATAGACAAAGTCCAATTAATAAAAAATAATCCTAATGAATAGATAAAGGGAATCTGATATGACCTTTAATAAAGAGACATTAAAAATTGATGCCGAATACGAGGCGAGGCAAGTTGAAGAGTTTTTGCTTGGGGCGGTGAGAGGGATACCGAAAAGGGATGGGATCATAGTCGGCGTCAGTGGCGGCATCGATTCGGCAGTTGTTGCCGCACTATCTGTTCGTGCAGTTGGAAAAGAGAGGGTTCTCGGTCTTGTCTTGCCTGAAAAAGAATCGAGTCCAATTTCAGCCCAATATGCACAACTTATAATCGGCCAACTTGGTATTGAACATAGAACGGTTGAGTTATCGGATGCAGTTGGCAGTTTTCAGGCCTATGATATTCGGGATAAACTTATAAAAGATATCTTCCCGGAATATGATAAAAATTATAAGTTCAATATTTATCTACCCCAAAATTTATTGGAGGCGGATAGTTATAATTTTTACACGCTGCGAATTGATGATGGCAAAGGAAATCAGAAAGAAAAAAGATTGACAAAAAAACAATTTCTTTCTATCACCGCTACTGCCAATGTTAAAATTCGAGCGCGTATGATTGCGCTTTATTATTGGGGTGACCAGAATAATTATTTGGTCGCCGGAACGACCAATAAGACAGAGTTTTTGCTTGGCGATTACTGTAAGTATGGCGATGGCGGAACCGACGTCGAGTGCGTCTCTCATCTGTATAAAAATCAGATCTATCAATTGGGTGAATATTTAGACATTCCGCAGGAAATTATGGAGAGAACCCCCAGCCCCGATACTTTCAGTCTTCCGGTTTCGGATCAGGATTTCTATTTTCGACTCCCATTTGATCTGCTTGATCCATTACTTTATTGTTGGGAGTATAAAATTTCGTCAGCCGAGACCGCAAAATCGGTCGATCTGAAGGAAGATCAGGTTAAAAGAGTTTTCCGGGATTTTGAATCAAAATTTAATTCGACCGATCATATCAGGCGACACCCAACTGCTTTGGAGAGAGATTGGAGTAGTTTTAAGAAATAATTTCCTAAATAAAAAAATGTTTTAGCTTTGCAGAATAATCTTTTTATTCATATTTTGGTATAAAGATTAAATTAGCTGCCCTTATAAATTATACTATTAGTTTTTTGGGTATTTGGGGTTATTGATAATTATTATGACCATAGATAAGAAAAAAGAACAAATTGATCTCGGTGAAATAAAATCTATCATCTGGAAACGGAAATGGATATTAATTATTCCGACGATACTGGTTGCCTGTATTGCTTATGCCGGTTCTCATTTTATTTCCCCTGTCTATGAAACATCGGTAATAATTTGGATGGGTAAGTCATTTAGTTTACCCCCCGGATTCACTGGAGACGACGCTTCCACAAGACAACGTGTTGATCGGCGAGATGAACTAATGGCGCTTCAGAATGAGGTTGTCTCATCTCCTTATATTCATCAATTAATCGATCGACTGGAACTTGATCGAGATGTTGCTATTGATGAAATTGTTGAGAAAATGCATTCTCAAATGCTCCATTTGACAAAAGAGCAGATAAAATTTACATTATTATTGGAAAATTTACGTCAGAGAATAAGCGTTGAATTTTCTGGTCAAGATCAGGTTAAAATTACTACTGAGGCCAGTGATCCTTTTGATACTCGAGATATGGCCAAAGCGCTGGGAGAGATATTCATCGAAGAGAAAAGAAAACAGCGAATGAGCTCAGTTCGATCTAAGCGTGACTTTTCTGATGAGCAATTGGAACGATATGAACCTGATCTTGCCAATAAAATTACGGCAAGAACCGCTCTGGAGAGAGAACTTCTGAATATTCAACTCGATGAATTAGTTATTTCTGTTGAAAATCGACGCCAAATTGGATCAGAAATTGAGACCAACAAACAAGAAATTTCTGATTGGGAGGAGGAAGCCCGGGAGCTGCTGGCAAGAATTACCGAAATACCTTCCGGGAGAATTACCATTGAAGAGTCACCTGAGTATAAGCGGATAAAAAGGGAGATTGATAGCCATCTGAACTCAATTTCCAATCTGATATTGAAGCACCAATGGAATTCTTCTGAAATTCTTAATTTCAGAGCCCGTCTTTATTCCTATGT
>JAUVBC010000204.1 GCA_030591405.1 Candidatus Zixiibacteriota bacterium | reverse complement strand
GCCCGCATCACGGCGGCATCACGTCCCTGAAAACGGGGGGAGGGATCATCCTGCTTGTATGATTCGTCATGTTCCTCATCAACAATTATCAATCCGAGATTTTCGAGAGGTGCAAAAATCGCCGAACGGGCACCGATAACAATCTTATATTTACCGGCCTTAATATTCTGCCAAACCAGTAAGCGATCCTTTGGTTTCAGTGCCGAATGCAAAAGCGCGATATCCTCGCCAAAAAATGATTTGAAATATGAAAGCAGTGTTCCTGCCAAGGCAATTTCAGGAACCAATACCAGAACCGTTCCGCTATTTTTGATTACTTCTGATGCAACATGACAATAAGTCAGAGTTTTTCCGGAACCGGTAATACCATACAACAGCCAGGGTGCAAATTTCCCCAAATTTTCGATAAGAGATTTTATGACGGCCGTTTGTTCTTTGTTTGGTTTAATCTCAGCCACATTCGCACGAGGTTTGAAATATCCAAAGACACTTTGTGTCTCTTTAGTTCTGTTTTTGCCATTCCTTTTTTCATTGCCGGCCCATGATTCTCTTAAGATATTTTGCTCCAGAAGTTTTTCCAATAATCCCGGTTCAGCCTTATTTAAAATTGATATATCTCTGGTTATTAATTTTCCTGCTGTTTTAATTTTTGCCAGAGTTTTTTCCGGCAATGGATAATTGTCGGCCGAATTTTCAAAATCATCGGATGGAACATAAAACGGCTTCTTTAATTTTCGAAGGTTTGGAGGAATTGCGGCATTGAGCGTATCGCCGATACCGGCATAATAATACTCTGACATCCAAAGTAAAAAGCGGAATAAGTTTTTATCAAAAAGCGGCTTTTTTTCGATTATATCAAATATCTCACGAAGTTTTTGGGTTGGCGTTGATTTTGCTTTTTCGATATAGTAGCCGATAAGATTTCTTCGTCCAAACGGTACAATAACTCTCTGACCCGGAATCAATTTTTGATTTGATACTTCATCACATTTATAGGTAAACAGTCTTCGGCCGGTGTTGGGGATCGCAATATTTATCAGGATAGTTTTCATTTTAATAAAAAAGGGCAGGTCACGAGGACCTGCCCAATAAATTATATGGCTGGATTATTTAGCCTCTCAATTCCTTAATTTTAGCTTCGGCAGTTTTGACCTTTTCCGGAAATCCCTGGGTTTCATATAAGCTAAGTAATACTTCCCATAATTTGATATCGAAAGGATCAATTTCCACAGCTTTTTCATATGGTTCAACAGCCTCTTTAAACTGCTGCAATTGAATGTGGCAATCGCCCATATTAACCCAAAAATCAAAAACCTGAGGAGACATTTCGGTCAATTTTTTAAATTTCACCGCGGCATCTTCATATTTGCCCAGAATCATGGTTACCACGGCACATTGTTCCAAAGCGATAAGATCGTTTTCATCCAGATCAGCAGCAATACAAAAATAATGCGCTGATGAATCCAATGAGGTATTCTGTAATGTCTGATATTTTTCCGCTTCAGGATCATTTTTGGCCTGTCTATAGAATTTTGTAGAATCAGAATATGTTTGAGAACGGACAAGCCATATTGTACCAATATCGTAATAGGCTGAAGCAAGCGATGAATCAATCGCGATCGCCTTATGGTTATAAGCCAAAACAGAATCAAGCATCCCTATGTTATTAAAGCAGACGGCAGTATTCAAGATCGTATTAACATCTTCGGGAACCATAATCATCAGTTTCTTGAAGAATACAATTGAATTATCCCAGTCTTTTAGCTGAATATATGAATATGCAATTGATTGAACCAATTGAACTTGATTAGTATCCATATTATATGCCTGCATGAAGTAATAAAGAGCCGAATCAGTATTATCTAACCGGTCATATACGAGGCCCAGACCTTCCATCGATTTGCCATCGCTTGGGTTAACAGCCGCTGTGATTCTGAAATATCCCTTTCCAGTATCAGCAACCGCATTAAATTCGGCAGTGGCGGCTTCCAACTCAATAGAATCGGCAGCGTTAGTTATCTTTGATTTCAGTTCTTTATCCAAACGTTCGATAATCTTAACACCCTCGTTGTAATTGTTACCCCATAACCCCTTAATAATTGAATCAATAACTGTCTGGAAATCGTCGCACTTGCTTTTATAGCTCTTTTTGATCTCTTTGCTTTCGCAGGCAAGTTTCATTGAATCATAACAGGCAGTCATTTCAATATAGAAATCGACCTTGCCATTAAAATCATATTTGCGAGAAGCATACTCGGCGAAAATATTTCCGCGATAGAAGAATGCTTCAGGAATCATACCATAATCAATCAAAACGGTGTCAAAATATGCCATCGCTTCTTCAAAACGCGGAGGACTTGAGAAAAGGGCGATTCGGGCCGATGACAACATTGCGCTTGCTCCCTTTTTCACCGTTCTCCGACCAGCAATAGCCGGCAGAGCCATTAAAATGATAAGTGATAACAGTAAAATAACTCTAAAATATCTCATAGAATACTCCTTCTATTTGTTCCTCTCCAGCTTTATCAGGTGCGAATCTAACAGATTTTGCCAGAAGTGTCAACCATTTTTCTCTAATTCTACCGACCGGTTCGAACGGTAAAAGTTACTTCTTCCTTACCATTGGCCAAAACCGGAATCTTTAATTGAATCGTATTGGCGTCTTTTTTATCAAAGTTGTGACTCTGATTTTTAATCTCCCAATCGCCATAAAGTTTTTTATCTACTATGATAGTGACGTTTTCATCTTTATGATTGCGCAGTTCAATTGAAAAAGTTTTTTCCTCAACCCGATCAGAAAGCCTCTCATAATTGGCAATTTTTTGCTCTGCTGTGATATCAAAGGCGAAACCAACAGTTAGCTTAACATCTTCATCTTTTGGAGTGTGATCGATTCTATCCTCGCCCAGCAAAATCATAGAACCGTCGGAGTCAGCCTTAAAAATTCTGGCTCGTCCTGCAGGGAGAGGTATCCCCAACCCGGAAACCTTTGAATTCTCAAATTTCAGCGCAACTCTCACCTTTTTGTCATTTTTTTCCGGTTCGTAATAATATTCTTTTTCAACATCGGTTGAAGCCGGGTTAAAGAGTGTTATCTGTTTGATCTCTTTGTCAGCGATGGTGGCAACTCGCGGTAAAGTATAAAGATGATACTCAAAAAATTCTTTTTCTTCAAAAGATGCTCCTTTGGCCGCCGACATTGTCAACCTATTGTATTCTGGAACCCCCATCCCACGTTGTTTTGGCGCACGATTAATATCCCCGGCGACCAATTTCAATTTTGCATCCTGATATGTCGCTCCGGAGTTATTAGTAATCGATGACCAGCCGGTCCAGCCGAGACTTTTTTCATCCTCGGATAAAATGCCGACATATTCGGCTGTCCAACCCAAACCACCGGTTTGATAGCTGACATTACATTTGGCCTCTCCAGAAAAATCGGATGAATAAAGCCAGAACAGAGTTGGTCGGGTAATCAGACCCTCAGGAAGTTCCGGAAAATCGACATTAACAATCTGGCTCATTTGGATGATCTGAATTTTCCCCGAGTTATCTTTTAAAACGGCCGATCCACCTGAGAATGAAAGCAAAGTACCGGTAAAAATTTGTCCCTGTTTGTCAATTATATCAATCTCCTTGTCAATATACTTAGTATATATTTTTTCCGGGGAGACAAGATCGTAGGCATAGTTTTGTTCCAAAATCGACACCGATTTTTTGCTATCAATTAGTTCAAAACCGACCGAGGTCGGATCGATTTGAGATGGAACATCGGTAAATGAAACTTTTCCGGTGCCTTTATCAAAGCTGAGGGACCGGACTTCTCTGATTACGCCAAGGTTTCCATTATATACAGTTACTGAAACTTCGGCAGCCAGCGGCCCCGCTAATAGTATTGCAGCAAACACTGAAATAAGCAGGCCATTTTTTGTTCTCATAATTTTCTCCTTAAAAAAACAATTAATATCGTTTCTAAATATTATACAGTTCCAATGAAGAAAACTTCCCTCCAATTGCAACAAAAACATAGCTATTTAAATATAACCTTATATCTTATTTAATGTTATGTGTCATAAAAACAACAAAAAAGACAGCGAGAATAAAGGAACCTTTCAGGACATTAGCAAATCAATTGTATTGATAAAAGAGGGAGAGTTGTGCCCAAACTGCGGCTTTGCCAGATTAAAAAAGGAACCGGGAAGAATAATACGCTGCCCGATTTGCGGCTATGGTAATGGCGCGAGATGTACCTGATAGTTTTGGATCGACCGCCGTTGGCGGCCAAGTGATTAAATTTGCTGATTTCGTTTTATTGTTTGACAGAAGGAATAGATAAAACTATTCTGTTTTTGCTATCAGATATAAGAAAGTCCTATGATTAAAGTAGAAAAAATAAATTTTTTCGAGATATTTCAGATACAGAATCTGATGTCATTACTCAGGATTTTTCTAACTCCGTTTATTGGTTATTTGCTGTGGGTGAACAGCGATCATGCAACATTTATTATTGTTGTTTTATTGATCGTGGCTGGGGCCAGTGATTATCTCGATGGTTACCTGGCGCGTAAATTGAATCGTCAGACAGCATTGGGGCTGATGCTTGATCCCCTGGCAGATAAAATTTTTGCGACTATTTTAATCATTGAACTTATCTTTTTAAGAGATTTTCCAATCTGGCTGGCTGCTATTGTTTTTGCACGGGATATAATAATTCTCCTTGGTGCATCTATTATGATGAAACAAAGAGGCTTGATACCGTTTTCTATATATAGCGGTAAATATTATTTTGCCGCTCTGGCACTTATGATTGCCAGTTATATAATTAAATTTGATTT
>JAUVBC010000079.1 GCA_030591405.1 Candidatus Zixiibacteriota bacterium | reverse complement strand
GATTCCGCATCTGGGACGACCGGTTGTGACTAATTCCAAGAGAGCGGAAAAGGTTTTGTCTGATGCCGTTGTTGAGATGGAAAACCGATATAAAAAGTTGGCCGGAGTAGCTGTTCGTAGTATTCAGGATTTTAATGCCAAGCAGAAAAAGGATGAAGAAAAATTACCTTATATTGTGATAATCATTGATGAGTTGGCCGACATGATGATGGCGGCCTCATCGTCGCGCATAGAGATGTTGATTACCCGGCTGGCGCAGATGGCGCGAGCAGTTGGCATCCATCTGATACTGGCGACACAGAGACCATCGGTTGATGTTATCACCGGTCTGATTAAGGCAAACTTCTCGGCCCGTATCGCATTCCAGGTGGCGACTAAAATTGATTCACGTACAATTCTTGATGGTAATGGTGCCGAGAAACTGCTTGGTAATGGTGATATGCTCTTCTTACAGCCGGGACAACCGGAGCCGATCAGATTACATGGGGCGTTTATCTCAAGCGCCGAAACCGAACGCTTAGTCAAATTTATGTTGGCGCAAATTCCTGAAGAAGAGATCGTTCCTGATGAGGTCCAGAAAAAGCAACAGGAAGCCAGGGATGCCATCGATCTTAGTGATCCGATATTTATCGAAGCGGCTAGCACGGTTATTCAACACAAGCAGGGTTCGGTGTCATTGCTGCAAAGAAAGCTTGGGATTGGATATCAAAGGGCGGCCCGATTGATTGATAAGCTTGAAGAGGCCAAGATCGTCTCAACCTATGACGGCAGCAAAGCTCGTGAGGTTCTTGTTGACCGCGCCTATCTTGATGAACTTCTTGCTTCACGTTCATTAACCGGACGGAACTGAGCGCCGTTGTCTTGCGTATAATCGATTATGAGAAATAAACTTAAAAGTCTTTTAATCCTGGGACTGTTTTGGCAGATTGGTTTAACCGCCTATTCTACTGATAAATTTTCTCTGATAAAAAACAGAATCAACTCGGCAACAATTGTTCGTTTTGACGTTCTAATTACAATTGAATCAAGGATATTTAATGATATAGATAGTCTGACCGGACAGATACTGTTGGCCAAGGATGGCCGTTATCGGGCTGAGTTGGGCGGAGATATCTATTTAAACGATGGCAAGACTAACTGGGAATATTCGGCCGAGAATAATCAAGCGACAAAAAGAGAATTGTTGGAAGAAGAAATAACCGATAATCGGCTGTCTTTCTTTAAGGACTTGGATTCTTACTATAAGAGTTCGCCAATAAAGCAAGATTTAATATATAAATTAATTAAATTAGACAATTCCGATGAGGCACTTCCATATAGTATGACTGTTTACCTCACTAGTAAAACTCATCAAATTTCAAAGATTGAGTATTTTGATTTAAACGAAGATCTCAATTCTGTTTATATTACAGAAGAATTTTACGAAGATATAATCGAAGACAATATATTTGATATAAACCTGCCTGATTCGGTCGAGATCATCTCACTTCCATAGGCCAGAAAACCAAATGAATTTTTTCCTAAAAAAGCTCGGCTGTCCCAAAAACGATGTTGATGGTGATTTTATCACCGGCAAATTGATCGACGCCGGACATGAGCGAAGCGACGAGGAAAACGCCGAAGTTATCATCGTTAATACCTGCGGTTTTATTTTACCGGCGAAGGAAGAATCTATTAATGAAATTCTTCATTATGAGAAGCTTAAAGAGGATGGGCAGATCAAACGGCTTTATGTCACCGGATGTTTATCACAGCGGTATGGCAAGGAACTGAAAGATGAAATCAAAAATGTGGATGGTATCTTTGGTTTAGGCCGGATAGATGATTTGGTCAGAGCCATCGATAATAATTTGTCTAATGTCTTTTCTGTTACCGATAATGTTCGCAACGAACTAAATTATATATGCGGCCTGCCTCGATTTGTGGATAATATCTTTCCTTATGAATACTTAAAAATCGCTGATGGCTGTGATCGTTTTTGCAGTTATTGCGCTATTCCGAATATCCGGGGCAAATACCGGTCGAGGCCTGCTGAAGAGATTTTATCTGAAGCCAAAATGCTTGCTGCGAATGGCAAGAAGGAGTTGATTCTTGTTTCTCAGGAGGGGACAGGGTACGGCCGTGATTTGAATAATGGGACTTCTATTATATATCTGCTTAAGGAGTTGGAAACTCTCGATGGAATCGAGTGGATTCGCCTGATGTATTTGCATCCTGAATCGGTCACAGACGCATTGATTGAACATATGACCTTTTCTGAAAAAACTCTTGGGTATTTTGATATTCCGCTTCAGCATATAAATGATGGTATCCTAAAAGCGATGAACAGAAAAATCGACAGAAAAAATATTGAAAAGGTGTTGGGAAAAATCCGCAAGCATTCGGCGAACAATATTATCCGGACAACATTTATTACCGGTTTTCCGGGTGAAACTGATAAAGAATTTGAGGAACTTTATAAATTTATTGAGGATTTCGAATTTGACCGTTTGGGGGTCTTCAAATACTCCAGCGAGGAGGGAACCTCGGCAAACAAGCTGATAGACCTGTTTCCAGATAAAGTGGTTGAATCTCGTTTGGATGAGCTGATGCTTTTACAGCAAAGAATTGCTTTTGAAAAAAATATTGCCTTGATTGACAGTATCCAAAAGGTTATTATTGACCAGGTTAAAAACTCAAATTTGGCTGAGGGGAGATCGATTGGCGATTGTCCTGATATTGACCAAATTATCGAAGTCCAGAGCAATAAGTTGAAGGTCGGCGATATTATAGATGTGAAAATTAGCGCTGCCGATGGTTACGATCTTATCGCTGAGCCTATTGAAAGGTGAGTTATGAACAGATTTGACAAAATGGGGATTTTTCTATCGAAGCCGATAGCCTTATTATTTGTTCTGATTTATTTCATGCAGTCGGCCTTGATTATCTATCTGGTTCAGGATAAGTTTGAACTCGAAAAACAGATTGATTATCAACAGAAACGGATTTTGGATCTGGAGGAAAAAGTTCAAATTCTGCAGGTAATTGAGGATTTTCAGATAGGTTTCACCGAAGAAGAAAAGGTTGAACTGGCCAATGTTATTTCATCTGAGTGTGATAAGTATGATTATGATCCGCTTTTTCTGATTGCTTTGATACTTACCGAATCATCTTTTAAGCGGGGACAGGTATCATCGGTTGGGGCTCAGGGTTTGATGCAGATTCGTCCTTTTGTCGGGCGAAGCCTGGCCGATAAGGCAGGAGTTGACTGGGAAGCAAACGGGACCTTATTTGAACCGGAATTGAATATCCAACTCGGTTCACTTCATCTATTTGAAATGATACTTAAATTTAAAGATATACATAAAGCGGTTATATCATATAATCTGGGAGAGACTGCGTTGCGTTCAAGAATGAAACTTAATAAACCGTTACCAAAATCTTATTTGAACAAAGTAATGGGCAATTATGAAATGCTGAAGGAGCAATACAAAATCTAATGAAAACACGATTATTTATTTTAGGAATTATGGCACTGTTGATGATATCTGGTTGCACCTCTAATAAGACCAAAATGGTTAGTACAGTCGATGAACAGTTTCGATTGGCAAAAAAGGAATATGATAAAGGCAAATTCTTTAACTCTATCGATGCTTTTCAAAGAGTGATATTTAATTTTCCGGGAGCCACCGTTGTTGATACGGCCCAATATTATCTGGCTCACTCATATTATGGTAACAAAGAATTTGAACTGGCGGCGGTAGAATTTAACCGATTGTTGGTTAATTATCCGCGCTCGGCTTTTACCGATGACGCGCAATATATGGTCGGTGCCTGCTACATGAAAAACTCACCCTCCAATTATGCTCTGGATCAGGAAGATCTAAAAAGAGCGATTGTGGCGATGGAAGATTTTATCATCGACAACCCAGATTCCCCACTCAAAGCTGATGCTCAAGCATCGATTCTGGAGGCGCGAACGAAACTGGCCCGCAAGGAATTTGAAAATGGCGTTACATATTTTAAGATTTACAGTTATGAGGCATCAAGAGTATACTTCCAGAAAGTTATCGATGAATTTACTGATACCGAATATGCCTCCAAAGCATTATTTAAAATAGCCGAATCGTTTTACAAACAAAAAAACTATACTGAATCTAAAACCAAGTTTGACAGCTTTTTAAGCCTTTATCCTGATGATGAGTTGGTTGAAAAAACTAAGAAATATCTGGACAAAATGTCTGATAAATTAATTACGGTAAATGCCGCAGGCTAATCCAAATGATGGCGGGAAATGGGGGATAATGGGCGGGGCCTTTGACCCGATCCATAATGGTCATTTAATACTCGCCGAATCGGCTCTTAAAACGAGTAACCTTGATGGGGTTCTTTTCATTCCCAGTTATAATCCGCCGCATCGCAGCTTTAAACCAATAGCCGCTTTTGAAGACCGAATAAATATGACCGAGTTGGCAATTAGTGGCAACAATCGCTATTGTTTAAGCAGAATTGAAGAAGATATTGGTGGACCTGGTTACACTCTCACATTGATTAAGCATTTAAAGAATAACTATTCAAGCACAGACTGGCATCTAATATTAGGTGCAGACAATATAGCTATCTTTGACAGTTGGTATAAGCCTGAGGAAATAATCAAGCAGGTAAAAATAATTGTTGGCGGACGTCCCGGATATAACGAGAAATACGAAAAATCGATCTGGCGTGACAAAATAAAGCGCTTTGATATGATTCAAACTGATGTTTCATCGACAGCTATCTGTCAATTATTAAAAGAAAACAGCTCTGTTGAAGGACTGCTACCAGATTCGGTCGGCAAGTATATTCAAGATAAGGGACTTTATAAGTGAAAGATAAATCGCTGTACTTAATAGATGGTTCAGCAATATTCTACAGAGCATATTTTGCCTTCATCCGAAATCCTTTGATAAATTCGAAGGGTGAGAATACATCGGCTACGTATGGGTTTCTGTATTCAATCATGAAGATATTAAAAAATGAAAAACCTGATTATATTGCTGTTGTTTTTGACACCAAGGCGCCGACTTTCAGACACAAGATGTACTCCGAATACAAATCGACCCGAGCCAAAATGCCTGATGATCTGGTGGAGCAACTGCCCCGAATCAGAGAGGCGGTTGAGGCGCTCAATCTGGTTGCTTTGGAGAAAGAAGGATTTGAAGCTGATGATATAATTGGCACCTACGCTCGCAAAGGTGAAGAGCAAGGGATGAATGTCTGGATCGTCAGCGGCGATAATGATATGTTTCAGTTGGTTTCGGATCGAGTAAAAATTCATAATCCCGGTAATGCTACAAAACCGACGGTGAAACTTGATGCTGAAGGTGTCGAGAATAAATTCGGCGTCCCGCCTGAAAAAGTAATTGATATGCTTGCGTTGATGGGTGATGCTTCCGATCATGTTCCCGGTATCCCCGGGATCGGTCCCAAAACCGCGCTAAATTTGCTTAAAGAATTTGGTAGTTTTGATAATATTTTAGATTCGGCTGAAAAAATAAAAGCGAAGGGAACTCGTAAGAAAGTCGAAGAAAATAAAGATAAGGCGCTGTTGTCGCGCCAGCTTGTTACAATCGATACAAATGTCTCACTACCGGATAGTTTGGAATCGCTGAAAAGTGAGAAGCCGGATTTTGAAAAGGCCAAAAAACTATTTCTGGAATTGGAATTCAGAGGGTTGCTCGATGATCTGGCCCAACAATCGGGGCATCTTGATCTGAAACTCGGCGAAGGTGATCCGGCGCAAAAGAAAACAGCCAAAGATGTGGAATATATTTGTGTCGACACTATCCCAAAATTAAAAGAGATGCTGGTCGAATTTGAAAATGTTAAAGAGATCGCGGTTGATACCGAGACGACCTCGCTGAATACTCTTGAAGCCGATCTGGTTGGTATTTCTTTTTGCGCAAAACAGGGAAGGGCATTTTACTTGCCGATCGGACATGATGATACAAATCGAAATCTGCCTCAAAAAGAAGCGTCCAAACTGATATCTGAACTATTAACGGATAAAAAGATTCAGAAAATCGGGCAGAATATAAAATATGATCTGGAGGTATTTCATCGGGCCGGATATGATATTGATCCGATATCGTTTGATACGATGCTTGCCTCGTATGTTATCAGCCCCTCCGGTCGGAGACATGGGCTGGATAGTCTCGCCTTTGAATATTTTAATTATCGGATGCAGCCGATATCTGATTTGATAGGAAAAGGTGCCAAACAAACGACCTTTAATACGGTTGATGTTGATACGGCTGTCTTTTATGCCGCCGAGGATGCCGACTATACTTATCGTCTGCGCGGTGTTTTGGCTCCCCAAATAAATGAGTTGGAACTTCAGAATCTTTATTACAAAATAGAACTTCCGCTTATCAAAGTACTGGCATCAATTGAAGAGGAGGGGGTTAAGGTCGATGCAAATTATCTTGGAAAAATGTCACTCGATATGGAAGGACAGCTTCATAAGTTAACAAATGATATTTATTCCGAAGCTGGCCAGGAATTTAATATCAATTCTACGCAACAACTTGCCAAAATTCTTTTTGAGAAACTAAAACTTCCAACAAAAAGCAAAACAACTAAAAAAACCGGATATTCAACCGATGTGAAAGTTCTGGAGGAGTTGGCAGAGATTCATGCGTTGCCAAAATTGATTCTTGAATATCGGCAGTTGACCAAACTGAAAAGTACTTATATCGATGCGATCCCTAAATTGATTAACAAAGAGACTGGGCGGGTGCATACATCTTTTAACCAGACGATTGCCGCAACCGGACGGTTGTCATCGACCGAACCGAATCTTCAGAATATACCAATAAGAACCGAGATTGGAAGACAGATAAGGAAAGCGTTTGTACCTCGCAATGAAAATTATGAACTGCTGGTGGCTGATTATTCTCAGGTTGAACTGAGAATTCTGGCTCATATTACCAATGATAAAACGTTAATCACTGCCTTTAAAAATAATGAAGATATTCATTCCCGCACCGCGGCTGAGGTCTATGGAGCCGATATAAATAATGTTTCACCAGAGATGCGTCGGGCAGCCAAAACGGCCAATTTTGCAATTATATATGGGGTCTCGGCATATGGTTTATCGCAACAGACAGAACTTAATCTGGGAGAATCTAAAGATTTTATTGACACTTACTTAGAGAGATATCCCGGAATAAAAACTTATATGGATGAATCGATTAAATTTGCCCGCGAAAAAGGCTATGTAAAAACACTTCTTAATCGTATCAGATATCTGCCGGAGATAAATTCCAAAAACTATCAGATGCGTCAGTTTGCCGAGCGGATCGCAATCAACACGCCGATTCAGGGAACCGCCGCAGATATGATTAAAATCGCCATGATAAATATTCATAATAATATGTTGAATTTAAAATCCAAAATGACTCTTCAGGTGCATGATGAATTGGTGTTTGATATGTATAAGAAAGAATCTGAAGAGTTGCAGAAGATTGTCCGGGACGGGATGGAAAAGGCGCTTAATTTAAAAGTCCCAATTGTCGCTGATATGGGAGTCGGTCCTAACTGGCTGGAGGCGAAGTAAAGATTAATATGTTAATTGGTTTGACAGGACTGATTGGATCGGGTAAAAGCGAAGTTGCCGGGATATTTGAGAAAAATGGCGCATTTGTAATCTCGGCTGATAAAATCGGTAAAGATGTGGTCGAAAATAATAAGTCGATTCTAAAAAAACTTGTCGTCGCATTCGGTCGGGATATAATTTCAAAATCAGCAAAATTGAACCGAAAACAACTTGGCCGACTTGCTTTTTCCTCAGAAATAAATAAGGAAAAACTCAATAATATTGTTCACCCGGCTCTGCTTAAGGAACTTTCGAATCAGGTAAATAAAGCAAAAAATAGATATGAGCTGGTAGTTATAGATGCCGCCTTGTTAACTTACTGGGGATGGGACAAAAAGGTTGATAAAACGATTCTGGTTGCCACTAATCTGCGGAAACGAATTCAGCGGTTAAAGGCGAATGGTTACACCGAATCTGATGTAAAAGCTCGGACAAAATCTCAACTAAAATTATCAGAATTATACAAACGGGCCGATTTTATTTTGACTAACAATACGACCCTCAAAATACTCGAAAAAAAAGTGGTAAATATCATTGCCAGTTTGTCTAAAAGGGGTTGACAACCTCTTTTAATCTGGTTTATTTCACGAAAATATTAATTGGTTACAAATTGATAACAGGAGGTATAATGCCACTCCTTGATTCTAAATCAGGTAAGATTCTCAAAGAATACTCCATAGATGAGTTAAAAGAACGCGCCAATTATATGCGCGGTTTGGATTTGATTTCGCTTTGTTCGGCCAAGTCCGGGCACTCCGGCGGAACCCTATCGATGTTTGATATTTTATCGGCACTTTATTTAAAGGTTGCTCATCATGATCCTAAAAACCCAACATGGGAAGATCGTGATAGAGTTATCTGGTCGGCCGGACATAAGGCTCCGGCACTTTATGTTTCATTGGCTATATCAGGTTATTTCCCTGAAATAGACACGGCGACACTTAGAATGCTCGGTTCACATCTACAAGGGCATCCGCACAGAAAAGAATTACCTGGTGTCGAGATATCTTCCGGTTCGTTGGGTCAGGGTCTTTCGGTTGCCGTTGGTGTTGCACTGGCAGCCAAGCTGGACAAAAAAGATTATAAGGTTTATGTCATCTCTTCTGATGGTGAGCAACAGGAAGGCTCGATGTGGGAAGCTATTAT
>JAUVBC010000265.1 GCA_030591405.1 Candidatus Zixiibacteriota bacterium | reverse complement strand
CAACTGATCATAATCAAACTCTTCATGGCTCATAATGTAATATTTGTTCCGGTCACCCATTGGAGTTCCAAGAAATCCGCCAAAATCCCTAAACGGGTCTTCCGCGGTTCCTGCCATACGTGGGCCAAAATCGATAGGGGCGGAACCATTGGATATCCACCAATTAAATGAATATTTTAAGGAGTCCGAGGGAGTTCTGACAACCCTCATTCCGCTAACGTCATTGTAACTGCCTCCGCTGAAGGGGCATTCATCTTCAGTATTACCATCGTCGCGTCCATTATTATCAGATATCCATGCGACATTGATAGTATCAACCCATCCGCAGCCAAAGGGAGAGTCGATCGATCTTTTAAAACCGCAGATATCATCAATCGCTTCACCAATTTCCATGCCGACGGAACCAACATCACCATCGACATAAAATCCCATAAACACTTTATTAAGAACCCGATTGCCGATGTTTTTTATGGACATGTCAAAAAGGACAAAATCCTCAGCGTATGAATAACTCCAGGCGTAACTCCGCTGATTTACTTCGATATTAAGCGGTATATGCGGACGGCCATCAAATGGGTCAGCCTGAACAAAAGCCGGATTTGTGACCGTGTCAGTGTACATCGCAATAAAATCTTCTTCCGAAATGGCATCAATATCAGCCGCATTTGAAATTGACCTGAAGATAACATCGCCTTTTGGGTATGGGTCGGGCCACATCTCCTGAGTTCCAATCCAGCCGTCGGCACCAACCGAAACCAAAGTATCTCGTCCAACGATAGCTCCAATCCAAAACGCTCCTCTAAAAAGGTAATCATTATTACCGGGATAAGGGTAAACACCTGAAGGTGCCAGGATCGTGGGGTCGCGAGGATCAACAATATTGGCACCGGCCAAACCAATCTGTCCCTGGTTAACAATGGTAATGCCAAGCTTACCTACTCTGTGAACACCTATGGTGACATATGGGTCTTCTGCCGATTTGTAGGCCTGCATTTTATTTGAATCATCGTAAAGATTTCTACCTGCCGAAATACTGAAAATCAGGCCAAATAAAAGAATACCAAATATGACTATACTTATCAGTCTGGTTCTTAACATACTCTAACACTCCCGTTTGATATTAAAAAAATATCCTTACCTATTTAAAATCAATATTACCTGTTTTATCTGTCTCTCTATATATATTAAAAAGTTCATTCATCATAATAATTAATTATAATAAAATACTGATTTTCTAACGCAAATCAGTCTCAAATCAATTTTTATATAATAGTAATCTCCATTCTGACGGTGAGGAGTTATTTGGGTGAAGATATATGTTTCATTTCGCATAATAATATGACGAACCAACCTCAAAATCAACAAATATTTTGAAAAAAAAACGCCTGAAATTGAAAATTAATTCAATTTCAGGCGATAATAATAATTTTTTCCTACCTGTGGGCGGATTCTATAAGAATTACCACCACTTAATCAATTTAGGAATATAGTTGTGGATTAAATCGTTATTGTTGGGCATCACTCTGGCCGCAATTCCAAAACGTCCCGATTCCCGGCAAACCACTTCCGATTGATATGTATATATTCCGGAATCAGGCGAGCCATCGCCATTTACCAATGTTGCCGAGACCGGCTTATACCGATCCATTTGTTCCAGTGAATTTAGATTTCCGGCCAGAACCTCGATGCTAACATCTTTGGGGGAAATATCGCCAAGATATATTTTCAACGTTATCGGAATCGTATCGCCGACCTTTGGCGAGGAATCTTTAGCATCGGCAATGATTTCTTTGAGATCGATAATATTCCATTTTGACTGAATATCTTTTAGCCATTGGGAAGTATCTTTTGCAACCTTAAAATTATCCGCTGAGTATCGATGATATGCCTTTATTGCAGGCAAATAAGAATTTAGAGTATAATCCTTAACCATACGATGGGAACTGAACTCTTTGCTGGTCATCGCAATACTATTTTTCATTAAAGTAATCCATTCAGTTGGCAGAGTGGCACCATTGCGTTTATAGAAGAGTGGAATCACTTCACGTTCAAGGACGTCATATAAAAATTTACGCTCAATTTCGTCCTGATATTCGGCATTTTCATACTCTTCGCCGTTGCCGATTTTGAATCCGGTATGCGAGTTGTAACCCTCACACCACCAGCCGTCGAGAATAGAAACATTTATGGCGCCATTGGCCGCCGCTTTCATACCACTGGTACCAGAAGCCTCCTGTGGTCGACGCGGATTATTAAGCCAGACATCGACACCCTGAACAAGATAGCGTGCGACATTGATATCATAATCCTCAAGAAAAACTATTTTTTTGCGGAATTTCTCCTGTGTGGCCAGATCTATTATCTGTTTAATAATTTCTTTGCCCGGATTATCAAGCGGATGAGCCTTTCCGGCAATCACAATCTGAACCGGTTGGTCTGGATTGCAAAGCAGCTGATTCAAACGCTCTTCATCTTTGAAAAGCAAAAATGCTCTCTTATAAGTCGAAAATCTTCGGGCGAAACCGATTGTTAATACTCTTGGGTCCAATATCTCGTCAGCTTTTTTAATATCAATATCTGAGGCTCCCTTGCGAGCCAATTGATTTTTAAGTCGCTTCCTGGCAAAGAAAACTAAACGCTCCCGACGTTTTTGATGCATCCGCCATAGTTCGGCATCGGGAATTTTATGGATCTTATCCCATTCATTAAATTGAGATGGCTGTTTTGTGAACTTGGGACCAAAATAGGTGTCAAAAAGGTCAACAATATCATGGCTTAACCACGATTTTAAATGAACTCCGTTGGTGATCGATCTGATAGGAATTTCTTCAACCGGCAGACCGGGCCAGATATTATGCCACATTTTTCGTGAAACTTCACCATGAAGTTTTGAAACGCCATTACAAAAAGCAGACATTTTTAGGGCGGCCGGAGTCATTCCAAACGGTTCGCTTTCCTGATCTTTGAAAACTCGTCCTGAAGCTAAAAATTGCCTCCATGATAATCCAAATGATTCAACATATCCTTTTAAATATCTTTCCATAAGTTTGGGATCAAATGTTTCATTTCCAGCTGGAACCGGTGTATGCGTTGTAAATACAGAGGTCGCCTTTACCATTTGAACGGCTTCATTCAGCGATAAGCCGTTTTCCTTTACCAAAATTCGAAGGCGTTCAACCTGTAAAAACAGCGAATGGCCCTCATTCATATGATAAACGGCCGGGTTGATTCCAAGCGTCTTAAGGGCGCGAACGCCGCCAATACCAAGCAATATTTCCTGTCTTAATCTTGTATCTTTATCGCCGCTGTATAAAACCGACGTGATCTCACGGAATTTCATCGGATTTTCAGGAATATTGGTGTCCAGCAAATACAATTGAGTAACCCCAACCATTGCTTTCCATATCTGAACAATAACCGGGGTGCCGGAATAATCCATCGAGAATTGTATCGGATTTCCGCTTTTGTCTTTTTCAAGCGTTACCGGCATGTGATACCAGTCGTTTTCCTCATACCGCTCCTGTTGCCAGCCATCGGCAGATAGAAATTGACGGAAATAGCCATATCTGTAAAGCAGGCCAACGGCAACCAGCGGCAACCCCAAATCACTGGACGCTTTTAAATGATCGCCCGAAAGAACACCCAGACCGCCTGAATATATTGGCAGGCCGGGGTCTATTCCATATTCGCAGGAAAAATATGCAATCGTATCTTTGGTTTGGTTTGGAGCCGTTTCTTCAAACCATTTTTTGGCGGACATATATTCCTGAT
>JAUVBC010000233.1 GCA_030591405.1 Candidatus Zixiibacteriota bacterium | reverse complement strand
CTGGGAATCTCGACGTGACAGAAACCGTTCATAATATCTCCTTTTTAATATTAGACTAAATAACTAATTCCATTACTATCCAAATTACAAATCAGGGAAAATTTGTAAATCACATATTTATATACGAAAAAGAAACGAGTAACAAAAAAATATTCTTAAAAAGCAGATTATTTTTTTGAAAATAATGCAGTCCGGGCACGTTTGATTTCGGGTTTCTCAATAAATTCAAAACCGGCTTTCTGAGCCAAATCAATGGTGATTTTAAATTCGTCGGCTGAGACATGCCCGCGAGGTTCTGCTATAAAAAACCTGCCGCCCGGTTTTACTGTCCGATATATCTGCTCAAACAGCTTTGGAACATCCGGGACTTCATGAACAACATAGAAGGCGAGAGCAAAATCGATTTGCCCGATAAGGTCGTTTATATTCAGATTTGTTTCGTTACACAGTATCGTTTCGATTCGATCAAACAGTTTGGCTTTTATGGCACGCCGCCCAAGTGAGCTTATCATTTTTGGTTGAAGGTCAACGGCAAAAACTTTGCCGCCCGGCCCGACCAGTTTGGCTGCTGCAAGGGTAAAATAGCCCATCGCGCAGCCGACATCAAGAACGGTCATGTTTGGTTTTATATAACTACCCAAAATTTTATCGGGATTTTCTAACAGGCGCCGGATTGGGCTGGCCAGTAAATATCCAACCCATACCGGACATACTCTTTGTGGCATTTTATTTTTCCAATCAGGCCAATTTACTCTCTAAGTGAGGCTCGACCCGAAGCGGTTCCAATTGTTATCAACGGTTGATCTTTTTCTTTAGTAACACTTTTCATAATATACCGCTGGCCATGTTTGCGAAACTTTTCTTCATTATCAAATTCAAAAGATGCATCAATGCGTCCGTGATCATATCTGGTAGTAAGTTCAAAAAGTCCGACCATTTTATTTCCATTATAATCAAGAGATGCTCTTCCTGATGCCGAGCCGACATTTAGGTCATGTTCCGGCGTTGCTCCCAGAGAAACCCTGACATTACCTGAAGCAGATGCAAAATCGGATTCCTCGGTAATAATTATACCCTTGGCATCAATGTTCCCCGAAGCTGATTTGATATCAAATTCACCCTGACAATCTTCGATCTCATAATAACCGGAAGCTGTGTTCAGATAAAACAGTCCTTTGCAATTTATAAGTTCATAATCGCCGGAGGCTGTACTACCACGCAATTCGCCGGTGTAATCCTGAATCAACATTCCACCGGAAGCGGACGAAAAATCAATTTCGGTCCCCTGCGGAACCGTAATTGTCCAGGTCGAACTTCCGCTATTTGATCCATACATTTTTTCTTTCATACGGAGTTCTTTACCCCGTTCACGAAAGCTTGGTTCAAACGAATCTCTTGGCGAGTACTCATTTGTAACATTGACAATGATTTTATCAGTAGTTCCGATTTTAATTATGCAGTCGCCGGAAACGGTTTTAAGAGAAACTACCTCCTTTTTGTCAAATTCTCTGCTTATCTCTCTTTTAGGATTTGCAAAAGAACTCAGGCTAAAAATTAAAAGTCCAGTAAAAATAAAGATTGAAACCTTCGACATCGTTGACATCTTATCCTCCCATAATTTCGGTTTTAATTTCTATACGAAACGAGAGCCTTTATGTTTCATCTTCACTAAAATGATTATAATCTAAAAAATATAAAGCCGCTCGTTTTTGGGCATTGGCTGTTTTGGGCGAACAATTTTAATGCAATATTAAAGATACAACGAACCATCTGTTTCCTAAGTGACAAAATAACAACAGGTTTCGGAGTTTGGCACATCGTTTGTTATCATATTAAATCAGGAAACAAAACCGATGATTTGAAAGGAAGGGATAAAGTGAGAAACTTATTCAAAAACAAAACTATCGGATACTTACTGCCGATAATGATTCTTCTGTTTTTCTGCCAGCAAGCGCAGGCGGTACAATTCCGAAGTAAGAAAAAGCAAAATAATATTCAAAGCTACCCGTGGGGACTTCAGATCGCATTTGATGGAAAAGCTGAGGAAAACTCCGGCGATAATGATTATCAGGGTATTCGATTTTCATTGAAACGGCAAACTTCAAAACATACTGCGGCGAGAATTAATCTCGGATTTTATGGACATGAAGTTGATTACAGCCAGCATGGATTGTTTGAATCGGGTTATGTATCAATCGATCTTGATGATAACAGCAGGTTTGATTTTACCGGAGTTAATTTATCGTTTCAATATCTTTATTATCCTTCACCCGATAATAAATTTCAATTTTTCTGGGGTGCCGGGCCGAGATTAAGTGTCAATGAGACCGATTTCGGAATAATGCGCGTTTACTACAATGACGGCTACAACAACTACTACGATGAAGTATATAGTGACAATACAACAAAATTGGGATTGGGTGTCGAGGCTGCCCTGGGGTCGGAGTGGTTCCTGAGTAAAAATTTCAGTCTTCTCGCTGAGTGGGGTATCGTCCTGCAAAACGAATGGTATTTCTTTGAGTTGGATGACGGTTACTACCATACCTATGATAATATCGAAACGGTAAACGACGGTTTACATCTTGATGCCTCACGGATCAAGCTTGGAGCAGCCTTTTATTTTTAGATAAACAGAAAAATCTCTAACACCCTCCATTCGGGCGGGCGCTCTTCCTTACAAGCTTACAGAGAGTGTCCGCCTTTTAATATCAATTCATTTTATTCTCAAATAGTTTCTTGTTGACGATTGGTTTTATTTTCCAAATTATTAGGGAACGGTATGTAATAAATAGATAGATAGAATCAGTAAAATATGGAGAGTGAAACGAAAAAAAGAAATATTATGTTCGGTATAGTACTAATGCTTTTGATCGGGAGTTATTCGGTTGCGGCGGAGAATCAATCTAATATAGCCACTTTTTCAATTGTTGCAGGTGATCCGGTTACCGGGGAATTGGGGATAGCGGTGGCATCGAGATTTTTCACGGTTGGCAATGTGGTACCATGGGCCAAAGCCGGGGTCGGGGCAGTGGCAACTCAGGCCTATGCCAATACCAGTTTTGGCTGGCGCGGACTGGAACTTTTGGAAAAGGGATTAACACCTGAAGAGATTAAAACTGTTCTTTTGCGCGATGATAATGATCCGAAACGGCGGCAATTTGGGATTGTCGCGGCAGATGGGAAATCTGTCACTTATACAGGAACCGGTTGCTCGGCCTGGGCAGGTGGACGCAGCGGCGAAAACTATGCTATTCAGGGGAATATTCTGGCTGGGGAAGCTGTTGTTGAAGCAATGGAAAAAGCATATTTAGAAACCGATGGCACTCTCGCTGACAAACTTTATGCGGCACTTCTCGGCGGCGAGGCCAATGGTGGCGATTCTCGGGGTAAACAATCGGCGGCTCTGCTGGTGGTTCGGGAAGGAACCGGATATGGTGGATATACTGACCGGGCGATTGATGTTCGGGTTGACGATCATGCCGAACCTTTTAGGGAACTTGGCCGGATATTAAAAATAGCTCAGATGAATTATGCCTGGAATGAGGCCTGGACGCTATTTACTGAGAAAAAATATGATGAGGCTTTGCCGCATATGGAAAAAACCGCCAATATGGCGCCCGATTATGCCGAAGTTTTATATGATCTGGCGGTAATTCGCCTTGCTGCCGGTGACAAATCAAATGCTTTGGAAGCACTGAAAAAATCAGTCTATCTTAATCACAAGCTTAAAATACAAGCTGGCAAAGATGATGACTTAAAGGCACTTAGCGGAAATCCTGAGTTTGAATCGCTAATTAATGATATTGGCAAATAAAAATTAATATTTTTTTTATCTCCTGTATCTCATTGTAGAGTAATACTTTACTTTTATTAAACATCATAATAAAACATAATATTTTCCCCAATTCTGCCGAAATATAGATGAAGACATAAAATCTAAAAATCTATCTTCAGTTATAAAACTGGATAGATATTGAGGGGAATCAGGCAGATCAAAAATATGGTTGGTATCGTCTTTGCTTATAGGCAAGCATTTGAAGTTTTTCATAACCAAAGACAGGCCATATTTATAGGAAACTTTTAGGAAATTCATGAAATCGCTTTCGACTAAAACTCAAATTCTTATACTGACATTGGCGCTGGTATCGTTATCGCATGGGTTTTTTATTGTACTGACCGTTTTTCAGATAAATGACCAGCTTCATGACGATATGGAGAGGCGCGCAATTAGTTTAATTTCAGTT
>JAUVBC010000155.1 GCA_030591405.1 Candidatus Zixiibacteriota bacterium | reverse complement strand
GGACAATGGACACGGGGAAAAGGTTTTGACACTTTCTGCCCGGTTGGACCGTGGATCATAAGCAATCTTGCATATGGCGATTTATCAATAGAATCATATCTTAACGGTGATCTGAAACAATCGGCGAGAACCTCGATGATGATATTTCCGGTGCCATTTCTGATTTCATTTATTTCAAAAGTGATGACGCTTAATCCAGGCGATCTGATTTTAACTGGCACGCCAGCCGGGATCAGCCCGATGAAGCCGGGTGATCGTATCGAGGTCAGGATTGAAGGGATTGGTTCTCTGGTAAATGATGTTGCCTAAAACAGCCGCAATATTTTTTATTTCGTTTCTGTTTTTTTTCAATGCATCCGCATTTGATACTCTAAAAATCACTGCCGAACTTGATACCACTCTAAAACAAGTAAGTGGTGTTGTCGAATATAAATTGCCGACCAATTTTGAACTGTCGACCTTTGAGTTCCAGTTGTTCCCCAATGTTTATTTCTCAGCGGATACTCCTTATCTTGACGATAAATCAGGGTTACGCGACCGTCTGATCAATTCAAAAAAATGGGGTAGTATGGCAATTGATTCGATATTGCTGGATGATAAAAATATTGGCGACAATTATTCGATTGAATATACACAGGGGATTGTTCCTCTGAATGATTACCAATCTGATCAGCCGTTAATAATTAAGCTTTATTTTAAGACAATTGTTCCTGAATCTGGTGACAGATTATCTTATTTGGGGAGCAACTATCTTCTAGATGGCTGGTTTCCGACACCAGCGGTACTTAAAAAGAATCATGAATGGTATCATCCATATTATGCAAGAAATTCAGAACTGGTCAGTGATTATTATTTTTATGATGTTAAAATATTGGTTCCGTCTGATTTAATGGTGGTTGGTCCCGGGTCATCACTGAAAAATTCTAAAGAGGGTGAAAGTACCACCGAGCACTCGTTTTTATTTGGACCTGCCCATGATTTTGCACTTGCCATAGACCCTGATTATCTTACCGAAGAATCAATTATAGGTACAGATACGATTAGAATCTATTATCGCGATTATGAATATTCGATCATACAGAAGATTAAACAAGCTGCAGAGAACTCAATAGAATATATGACAGAGTATGTTGGTGACTATGCTTATAACAGTTTAAATATAGTTTTTTCTGATATCGGTTTTTCGGGCGGAATAGAGTTTCCTGCGTTGGTATCTCTCAGTACTCCACGCGGCGCTCCGGTGCTTTCAAATGCCTATGATATGCTGACCATACATGAGGTGGTTCATCAATGGTTTTACGGTATGGTCGGCTCCAATCAGGTGGAACATCCCTGGTTAGATGAATCACTCACAAATTTCTTTACACTAAAAATATTGGTGCATTATTGGGGCGACTCGGCCAATCTTTTTGATCTGGCCGGTTTAAAAACTACGATGCGGGATATGAACCGATTAAATATGACCCTGTTTATGGGAGAATCGTCGATCAATCAACCGAGCTATTCATATTACCGAGGGGAAAGCTATTTTAGCACGGTCTATGATCGAGGTGCTCTGGCTATTGAAACGATAGATAATTTGCTGGGCGATTCATTATCTCAGATATTTTGGAAAACATATTTTGAAAAATTCAAATTTGCACATCCAATACCGGATGATTTTAGAAATGTTATTGTTAAAACAGCGGGAGACAGTCTGGCTGCTATTTATGATATTTTAATAGATAGCCCGATTTCAATTGATTTTTCGGTTTCCAATTTATCGAATCGTCGCTTTGATTCTACCGATGCCGAAATAAGTTTTGTTTTAAATCAAAAAGGAACTGTTAATTATCCAATAGATTATCGCCTGTATTTTTCCAATGGTGACAGTCTCGATTTTAAATGGCAACCGCAGTATAGTACCGAAGAGATCGTTCAAATTGCGCCTTATCCGGCAGTTTCGATTCTTGTTGACCCTGACAATAAATGGGCCATTGATGCCAACCTTATAAATAATTCGATTGTAATTAATCCTGATAATCGTCCCGGATTCAGGCTTTCGGCTGGAATCATGTTTCTGATAGAATCTTTGCTAAGTTTTGTCGGTGGAATATAGATGATTGATACAGTCAAACAGATTAGCCGCTTATTCAAAATAAAAAACCTCTGGTTTGGTTTGTTCTTTCTAAAAGCAGGACTATCATTACTGCTTGTAATTCCGTTTTATTTAATAAATAACGCGGTGCTGTCATCGTCGCTTTTTTCAAAATCGTTAGTAAACAGTTGGGATTTTTCGGTCTTATCGGAGATGTTTTTTGGCCGGGGTGAAATATTTCCTCAATACCTTATTTTTGTTTTTGTTGGAGCAGTTATTTATGCAGCAATAATACAGTTCATTAACGGCGGATTATATTACATCTTTGTTTCAGGGCAGTTTGAGAAAATAGACTGGCGGACATTTTATGCAGAATGTGGGCTCAGATTCAATTTTCATATTAAGATCACGGTAATGATGATATTTGTTTATATCCTGCTTCTTTTTGCCGGAATGTTTTTTGTGAATATAATCGGAATGGCTTCGGGGCATCTGGTCGGAATGCCGGTGGTAATAATGACTGGATTTAAATTGTTAATTTTGGGACTGATTATTCTGGCCGCTTCAATCTTCTCCGATTGTGCCAGAGCTGCGGCGGCTGCGTATCCGGACAAGCCTTTTCGTGAGATTTTAACTATCGCTTCCGGTTATTTTAAACCATCGCTTAAAAAACTTCTAATTATTTATCTGATTACTTATATCCCATTTTTTATTATCTGGATAGTTGCAGAATGGTTATCTTTGACAGTTGTTGGCTCAATCGGCGGATTGATTGGGATTATGATAGAGATTGTTTTATTGCAGACTTGCTCATTTGCCAGAAGTGGACAGAAACTCTGGTATCTTATCAGTTTTGGAAAAGAATTCAGGTCGAAAAATCAGGGAAGATTTTTGCCGAAGCAGGTAACGCTGGAATTATAATTATTTAAAAAAGTAGTCGATGCAACTATCTGTTTTCGTTAATTGTAAGATAGAACAGAGGCTGGTATTTATAAATGAGTGAAAGACTTTATTATAATAATTCATATCTATTTGAATTTGATGCGGCAGTCGAATCTATTACTCAAAAAGATTCTTATTATGAAATAATATTGGATCGGACTGCTTTTTATCCTGAATCGGGCGGGCAGAATTTTGATTGCGGTACACTTGATAATAAAAAAGTAAGCGGCGTTTATGTTGGCGACAATGACGCGGTTGTTCATCACTGCGAACAATGGGACGCAGAACCAGGTCAAAAAGTTAGCGGCGAGGTTGATAAAAAACGCAGAATATCCAATATGAGAAAACATACTGCGCAACATATTCTGTCGCAGGCATTATTAAGAGTGGCCTCAGCCGATACGGTTGGCGCTCATCTGGGGGAAACTGAATCAACAATTGAATTATCGACACTAAAACTTACCGAAGAGAATCTAAGAGATGCCGAGGAAAAAACCAACGAGATCATCATGCAGAATCTTTCGGTGAATATATCTTATAGCGAACATGAAAAACTGGCCAAGTTGGGCGTGCGTCGGATTCCGGATCGTCACGGGAAATTCAGGTTGGTCGGTATTGGTGATTTTGAACTGACTGCTTGTGGCGGGACACATTGTGCTTTTACAGGTGAGATCGGTCTGCTAAAAATTATCGGTCTGGAGAAAATTCGCAAAAATACAAGAATAACTTTTTTATGCGGATTGGAGGCGACCAAAGATTATTATCTGAAAAATAAAGTTGTTGAAAAACTATCAAATCGATTCACCTGTCATTTCGATAATCTTGAAAATTCGGTTAATAAACTCGCCAATTATAATGGTGATCTTAAAATGGAAATCGGCCGTCTTCAAAAGGAGATTTTTCCTTATCAATTACAGAAACTCAAAGAAGATGCCATTGAGATCTCCGGAGTAAAAATAATTTCCATAATTTATGCTGATTATGATTTAAAAAATTTAAAAGAGATGGCTTTGCATGTGGCAAAAGAGTTTAAATCGATTGTTTTGTTTTCAATGGATGATAAACTGATTATTTCTGCTTCCGATGGAATAGATAAGGATGCTTCGTTTTTGACAAAGCTTTTTATAGAGAACTTTGGCGGACGAGGTGGCGGCAACCCGGCTATTGCCCAAGTTGGTGGGATACCGGCTGGAGATATTGATTCTATGTTGGAGAAATTTACCAAGTTGATTAAAAAGGAATTTGATCGAGTATAGTTTTGAGAAATCTGTTTAAAAAGTGTTTTGTCGTATGGACGCTACTGTTTTCTATATGTATTGGTGCTGATGAGCTTCCAATCAATCTGGAATACTCAGATTTTTTTGAGATCGTTCGCGGCCTTGAAAAAGATACGATTTATATCACCGGTTCAACTCGTTTTTCTCATGGTGATGGTAAGCTGTTTGCTGATTCCGCGATCTGGATAAAAGGGGAGACAATCGTCCTGAAAGGGAATGTCTTAATTCAGGATTCTTTGTATAAATTGACAGCCGATCAGGTTGATTATAACATTATCAGCCAGCTTTCTTACGCTACCGGCGATGAAGTAGTTATTATCTCCGAAAAAGACTCGATCAAGGCAGTCGGTCCTAATGCATATTTTAGCCGCGACTCAAGCTTGTTTCGGATGCGCGGAAGGCCGATGCTTACTTTGAATTATCCTGATACAAGTCGTCTGGTGAATATCAATGCCGATTTCATAACCTTTGAATCTGTCAGTGAGATCGGTTATGCCGATGGCAATGTGATAATTAAACAGATGGGTACCGAGGCCGAATCTGAGCGGGCGATAATGTATTCAGATAAAAATATACTGGTTCTACTGGGATCAGGGGTGGCCAAACGGCGGGAATCGGAAATAATAGGCGATACACTTATATTTTTCTCAGATGAGAAGCAGTTAAACAGACTCTTTGCCCAGGGTAACGCCGAAGGGCATTTTAGGGAGCCTTCCAAAGAGGATTCAACTCAATACGATTTATCAGATCTTAAAGCAAAAGAGATTGAATTTAATTTTGAGTATGGAGTTCTTGATAATATCAGAGCGGCCGGGCAGGCCTATTCATATTATAATCCTGCCACTTTGGATAGTTCCGATATAGAAGAGAATCATATTTCCGGCGACAGTATCAGAATGTTTCTTAAAAACGAGGAACTAAACTCAATAGAAGTTATTGGTGGCGCCGAAGGTCAGTATCTGATGGGTGAGTATAAGTATAACGATTCCGGCCAGTATTATATTGAGGACACGGTATCGTACGCCTCCGATTCTATCTTCTATTTGCCTGAGGATTCGACTATCAGCTTGCTAAGCAATGCGTCGGTTAATGATGCCAAAGTTTCACTAACAGCCGCATCTATTAACTATAATACGGCCAATCAGGTTGTTACTGCCTACGATGACACGACATTATTTAAGGATAGTACTGAAATTTATATCCCGGTTTTGCTAAAAGATGGAACGGAGGAATTACTCGGCTCCTATCTTGAATATTCGATGGATACAGAGAAGGGAATGATCTGGCATTCCCGTTCCGAATTTCAGGATGCATATTATAGAGGTAAAGAGCTGTTTCGTGAAGAAGATGATGTTTTTTATGTGAAAAACGCGATCTATACATCTTGCGATCAGGATCCACCGCATTTCCATTTTTGGTCTTATAAGATGAAGATCATAAAAGATGACCGGGCAATAGCGCGT
>JAUVBC010000336.1 GCA_030591405.1 Candidatus Zixiibacteriota bacterium | reverse complement strand
TTTATGATCGGGATGAATGATAATTTGATTAAATCGGCTACCAAATCATTTTTGGGTGAGGCTCAGATTCATCAGGAAGAATTTCGTCAATCATTTGAGGTTGAAAAAACAATTAATAATCTCGATGAAACACTAATTGAACTCAAAAATGATTCTATTGTGGAATATTTTAGCGTCAGAACACTGGCGATAGCGATGATCTCATCACCAGCCAATGTTGCCGCAGTTTCGATGGTTGGAATAAATCCGGAGACAGAGCAGTATTTATCCCAGATTGATGATGCAATAATTGAAGGTACATATTTCACCGGTGAGTCTAAATATGATATTGTTATCGGGTATAAATTGGCCGAACTACTGGAAGTAGAATTAGGTGATCGAGTGGTACTAACTACTGCGCAGGCTTCATCCGGCGAGTTGTCGCAGGAGATGTTTCGGATTTCAGGCATTTACAAATTTAATGCTGATGATATGGATCGCGCGATGGCTTTTATTCACCTGAATCGAGCACAACTGATGCTTAATCTAAATAATCAGGCGCATGAGATTGCAATTAAATTTGTAGATATAAACATGGCCCAGGATAAGAATCTATATTTTTGGGATAAATTTTCAACAAATAATAATGAAGCGGTCGGCTGGCCGATTATTCTTCCCCAATTGGAAGCGATTTTTGGACTCACCGATTATTCGATGGCAATAATGGGTTTGATTATATTCGGTATTGTATCGCTGGTAATAGTAAATACGCTCTTTATGTCACTGCAAGAACGGATGTTTGAGTTTGGTGTTCTGCGTGCGGTTGGAACCAGACCGTTGGCAATGGGACAAATTATTTTGTATGAGGCTGGATCGCTGGCAGTTATTGCGGGGATAATCGGTTCAATACTGGGATTTATTGTCACATCTATTCTTGCCTGGACCGGCGTTGATTATACCGGGATTGAATACGCGGGGGTCACATTCCGCGAACTGCTCTATCCGGTTCTGGCAGTAATGCAGTTTATTAAATATCCGATTTGGCTTTTTATTTTTACAATGCTGACGGCGCTGATACCAGCCTGGTCGGCGGCAAAAATGAAACCGGCCGAAGCGATGAGAAAAAGTTTTTAAAGAGTTGAAGGAGAATATATAAATGAATAATAATATACAAGATGACAGCGGAGTCATTGTTACTGCCGGAGTCAAAAAAACTTATTCGGACAATGGTGTCCCGGTCGAAGCTGTTCGCGGTATCGACTTGACGATCAAAAAAGGTGAGTTCACCGCTATTGTCGGGCCATCCGGTTCAGGTAAAACGACCTTTCTTAATATTATCTCAGGGCTCGATACGGTCACCGAAGGTACAGTCTGGCTAAATGGAAAACAATTGTCGGATATGAGCGGAAAAGAGCTGTCTGATTTTCGCCGCGATAATATCGGTTTTATTTTTCAGGCGTACAATCTGATCCCGGTTCTGACCGTCGAAGAAAATGTGGAATATATTATGCTATTGCAGGGTATCTCAAAGCAGGAGCGGCAAAATCGGGTTCATGAAATTCTATCCGAACTCGGTCTTGAAGGTTTCACCAATCGTTTACCAACCAAACTCTCCGGCGGTCAACAACAGCGGGTTGCGATTGCGCGGGCGATGGTTTCCCGGCCGGCGTTGATTCTCGCCGATGAACCAACCGCCAATCTTGATTCTAAAACCGGTGGTGAACTGCTCGACATGATGCGGCAACTAAACGAAAAAAGCGGCATGACCTTTGTTTTTTCAACCCACGATACCTCCATTATGGAACGTGCCAGACGCTTGATAACTCTTAGTGATGGTGTCATCCAAAGCGATGAGATAAAAGCATAAGAAAATATAAAACTATGAAGAAATTAATAAGTACAATACTAATTTTATTAAGTTTTGTTTCAATAGGTGCAAGCGCTTCGGATAGCTTCAGTATCAATGGCTATTACAAAAACTTCTTTGTCGTTTATGATATGTCTGATTACGCAAAATTGGATTATCTTTCGAATAACACAATCGGAATGGTCAGCTCCAGACTCAGGGTTGATAGTCGCTTTATCTTGAATAAAAATGTATCATTTAATTTATCTTATAGTATTGTACCGCGGGTGCAGGACAAACACCTCTCCCTGATTCAATCAGGCTCTTCCAATTCCGAGATACGACGGTATCGTATTAATGATTTTAAGCCAAAATTGTACCCCGGAAATGGTATAGCTCCCAAAAAATTTGCGGTTTATCATAATCTGGATCGAGTTTATTTCTCAATATCTGCAAACTATTTGGATATAATTATTGGCAGACAGGCGATTGCATGGGGATCGGCAAAATCAATCAATCCAACCGACGTTTTCGCTCCCTACAGTTTCGATGAACTCGACAGTGAAGAACGACTTGGTGTTGATGCAATCCGTTTACGGCTGCCGATAGGTTTTATGGGCGAATTTGACGCCGGTTATCTTTTTGGGAAGAATTTTGATTTTGATAAATCTGCCGTTTATCTAAGAAGTAAATTTTATGCTGCTCAAACCGACTTTTCAATTCTTGCCTTAGGGTTTAATGAAAACTTATTAATCGGAATTGATTTAACCCGCGCCATTGGTGGCGCCGGATTTTGGATGGAAACAGCGATTGTTTCTCCATCTGCTCCCGTCTATATACCTAATTATTCCCCGCCACCAAATAACGATATTTATCTGCGATCAACAATTGGTATGGATTATAGCCTCAGCGGTAGTACTTATGGTTCGCTTGAATATCATTTTAATAGTGCGGGGGGGAATAATGCATGGGATTATTTAACAAATTTGAACAGTTCGGCATATATCAACGGCACGGTGTATTTAATGGGTAAACATTATCTGATTCCAATGGTAAGTTATCAGATAACTCCACTGGTAAC
>JAUVBC010000205.1 GCA_030591405.1 Candidatus Zixiibacteriota bacterium | reverse complement strand
ATAAAATTAGCTTTTGTCAAAAAAATCATATCGGCTCTATTAACGGCAGATATATTTTCTCTCAAACGTCCCAGAGGAAAAATTGATTCTTTTCTTAAATCAAACCCGGCATCTATCAGGAGAATATCCAAAGACCTATAAAGTTTTCGATGTTGAAAACCATCATCGACAATTATAATATCGACCTGATATTTCTCTTCGAGAAGCAATGCCGCTCTGGTCTTTGATTTTGAGACCGAAAAACAGACTTTCGGTAAGCTCTCAGCCATCTCCATTAACTCATCGCCGGTCTTGGTAATGCTCATTTTTGCAATTTTATTACCTATGTTACATATATCAGACTTTGTCTGTCGGCCATAACCTGATGAGACAACCCCGACCCTTTTTCCATTCTCAAGATAATATTTGGCAAGATAAATTGTTACCGGGGTTTTTCCGGTGCCACCGACGGTAAGGTTACCGATTGATAGCACAGTAGCTTTGGTTTTTATCGGTTTACCCCGGAAGCTGTTATTAAGTAGTGATCCAATTCGATAGAACCATGAGATAATCATAAGTATCAACAGAGCCGGCCAGTAAAGCGGATTAGCTTTGTTGCTTATTATTCTTGTCCAGATTGTCTCCATGATCTTTGTAACTACAAACTCTCTAAGATTGTTCTAGCCGTTTTATTTGCACGCGATTTTTCAGATAAGGTTGCATCTTTTCTTTTAAACGTAAATTCATTGCTGAAAAATAAACTTAATTTATCAAACAGATCGTCTTCATCCTTTACCATCGCGCCAAACTGGTTTTCCAGAATATATTCAGAACTATCCCGAACACTATAAATCGATGGTCCATACAAAACCGGTATCCCGGCCCAGACCGGTTCGAGAATATTTTGCCCGCCAATATCGGCCAGCGTCCCGCCGACAAAGGCGATATCAGAGATCGCATACAATTGATTCAGCAAACCCATTTCATCTATGATAACCACTGAGACAATTTCTCGTGATTTCATACACTCAGAAAACAAACAGTATAATAGCTCATATTTTGTCGCCAGTTTTTCTGCTTCATTTATTTTTTCAGGATGCCTTGGGACAATAATAAGATTAAGGTCTGAATACTTTTCTGTTAATTTTTTAAATATTCGCAGGATAATATCATTTTCTTCTTTTCTAGTCGAACCGGCGATGAAAAGTTTAGCATCTTTATCGAATGGAAGTTTTTTTCTTAACTCCTCTTTTTGATTTGCTGAAACAGCGTTGACCGGAGCGTCAAATTTCAGGTTTCCGATGATTTCAATTTTATTTTCCGGTGCGCCGATTTTGATGTATCGATTCTTATCATCTTCCGATTGCACCATTAGTCGCTTATAATTCTCGAATAATCTACTCAATGGTTTTTTAAAGCGCACATAACTACGGCATGATTTTTCTGACAATCGGCCGTTGGCAAGAAATATCGGAATACTGTTTTTGCCAAGTCTATCGATCATATTCGGCCATATCTCGGTCTCGATAAAAACTGAAGCGGCCGGCTTTATTTTGTTTAGAAATCTATTAACGGAGGATGAACAATCGAGCGGAAAAAAGGCAACTTGATTTTTATTTTCCACTAATTTTAGGGCGCTTTGGTATCCGGTTTCAGTCATAACGGTAATAAAGATAGAAATCGATTTATCCGATTTCTCAAGATATTCTTTAAGAATAGCGAGCACTTTTACCTCACCCATTGATGAAGCATGGAGCCAGATAGTTTTGCCATTATCTGGTTTCTTAAAGTCAGGCAAATATCCGAGACGATTTTTCCATTTGGTCGATCCGGACAAAGCGAGCGCAAAAGTAAATGGAGATGATAAATAATATATCAAAAAAGTCACTATACGATACAGGATCAGCAATTTATAAATCCCATAATGGTTTCGGCGGCGCGTTCCGATGTTCTGGCTCCGCCAAGTTTATCAGTTGTTTTATTTAATTCATCAATTGTATTAATAACAAGTTGGTTATTATTCAAAAACTGCTCGGCCGCCTGTTTTATCTTTTTGGGCGAGGCGTCGTTTTGTATCAGCTCCGGGACAATATTTTTGCCGCCGACAATATTTATCAGTGCGATTTTATCAAGTTTCACCAATCGCTTTGCGATCTGATAGGTCAGCCATCCGGTTTTATAAATAACGACCATCGGTCGCCCAATCATCCCAGTCTCTAACGTCGCTGTTCCCGATGAAGTAATCACCAGTCGACAGTCAACGATTAACTCACGGGTGCGTCCATAAACAATATCAATCGGAACGGTACTTTTCCTTATATAGGAAAAATAATCGATATCACCGTCAACACCGGCGATAACAAATTTCCAGTTTCCATTTTTTGAAAGAGATTCGGCGGTTTTTATCATGGTCGGGAGCATCCGCTGGACCTCCTGCGGCCGCGAACCGGGCATTAATAGAATAAGATTTGATTTTTTATTATAGTCCGCCTTGATATATTTTGAATCGATATCGTCAAATAGATAATGCCCGACAAATCTGTTTTTCATCTCGGCATCGTCAAATATTTTTGATTCAAACGGAAGAATCACAAGCATCAAGTCAACCAACTGTTTCAGTTTTTTGATTCTTTTGGAATGCCAGGCCCATATCTGTGGAGAGATATAATAGATAATTGGAATATTAAGATTTTTAATTTTTTCTGCCAGCCTCAGATTAAATCCGGGATAGTCAATCAAGATGATAACTTTCGGTTTTTTTTCTTTGATCGAAATGACAACATCATTCATTAATTTTTTGAAAAAGAAAAACCGTTTGGCCACCTCCCAGAAACCAAGTACTGCCAGTTCTTTTCCCTCAACCGGCTGGTTCTGTCCAAGCGCACGCATCCGCGGTCCACCCAGTCCAAAAAAATCAAAACTATTATTCTGTTTTTGAAGCTGTTCTAAAAGTAATGAACCGGCAATATCACCCGATGGGTCACCGGCTGAGATAAATATAGGGGGGTTGGTTTCAGACATCTCAATCGATCACCCCTCCGCCATTCGCCAGCCCTATTTTTTCAATAGCAAGTGCGGTTTTTAGAGCTTCGATCGCATCGCTTGCACTTATCTCTGGTTCCTCACCGCTTTGAATCGCTTTGACAAAAGATCTTAATTCGGCCGCAAGCATATCATCATCTTTGTTACCCGATTTATTATATAATATCTCACGTCCCGATTTGCCAAGTGGAATTCTCATACCTGATTGGTCGGCCAGACTTTCATCGGCAAGGCGGTAAATATCTGCCCGCTTTTCGGCCAGATCAAGCGAGAAGTATCCCGATTTTTGAAAAAGACGAAGTTTTCTCATCGCTTTTAAAGAAATTCGGCTGGCGGTCAGATTGGCAACCGCGCCATTTTCGAAAGTTAAGCGGGCGTTGGCGATATCGGCATTGTCGGAAATTACCGAGATTGCTGAGGCATCGATTTTTTTCACTTTTGATTTAGTCAAATATAAGGCCAGATCAATATCATGAATCATAAGATCCAATATGACTGCGACATCGGTTCCGCGCGGGTCAAAGGCGGCCAGACGATGTGCCTCGATGAATCTCGGATTGATTTCAAACTTTTTTAATACTTGCACTGCCGGGTTGAACCGCTCAATATGGCCGACTGTTATTGTGATTGATTTATCTTTGGCCAAAACAAGTAATTCTTCAGCCTGTTCAACGGTGGAAGTTATCGGTTTTTCAATCAGACACGATATATTCTGACTTATTATTTCTTTGGCAACTTCATGATGATAAATAGTCGGAGTAACAATTGAAACTGCATCTACTTTGCCGAACAGATCGGACAGTTTTTCAAACGATTGCACATTATATTTTTCGGCAATCTCATTTCGATTCGTAGCATTGGTATCATAGATGCCGACCAATTCACACTCTTCGATATTTTTGTACCAACGGGCATGATACTGCCCCAGATGCCCGACACCGATTACAGCTGTTCTAACTTTTTCCATTTACTGCTCAGCCACTTTGATAAAGAGATTATTCCAAAAAATCAACCGTTAGATAGTTATCCCGCGGGTTGAGTTCTTTATAAAATCAAGGATCAGTTTGATTTCATCGGTTTGTTCAAGTTCTGCCTTGATTTTTTCCACTGCCTGCGATCGGTTTAAGTTCGACGAAAACAGTATTTTGAATGCCTTCTGCAATATTTGAATTGTCTCTTTTTCAAATCCTCGCCGGCTCAACCCAACCTTATTAAGCCCCTTAATTTTGAGTGGATAACCACCCGCCATGGCATAGGGGCAAACATCTTGTGGGACTCGAAATCCACCACCGATCATAGCATGGTCACCGATTTTTACAAACTGATGAACCGGAACCACTCCGCCAATGATCACATTATTACCGATTTCAATATGCCCGGCCAGATTAACAGCGTTGGCCAGAATCACATTATCTCCAACTCGGCAATCATGCGCGACATGAGAGTAGGCCATCAAAAGACAGTTTTTGCCGATAACAGTTTCACCAGAATCAGCGGTTCCGCGATTGAGCATTGCGTACTCACGGATAGTGGTCCCTTCGCCGATAACCAATCTTGATTTTTCTCCGGCAAATTTCAGATCCTGAGGCACAGTCCCTACCACAGCTCCGTGAAAGAGAGTGACGTTCTTTTTTAATTCAGTGTATTGCGCCACGAGGCAATTGGCGCCAATAGTCACGTTATCATCAATTATCGTGTCGGCTTCGATTATGGCGTTAGGGCCGATAGTAACATTGTCACCGATTTTTGCCTTATCGCTGATGATTGCTGTTGGATGAATCTGGCTCATCTATCAATAACCTTGGCCATTAATT